>JACCRJ010000425.1 GCA_013813615.1 Lautropia sp.
GTGTAGCTGGCCAGTCCAGCTACACATCTAGCTACGCAAAGTGTATGCGATGCAGCGAAGCGACGTGAAGTTAATTGCTAAGAAAATCCTTTAGAAGTAGGCAGTTACGTCGGGGTGTGCATCGATATGAAGTGACCTGATACAGGCTTTGACGTTATAGGTGGCGACCTTCATCGGGCAGGGTGTGGAACCGTCCGACATCGCCACGTCGAGCCGGCTGACGCAAAGCCCCTGAGAATCTGCCTCCGGCATCCGGTCAAAGCGCGGCTCCGGTGGTGCACATCACCGAAACCCGGTCGCCGGTACCCAAGCCGCGTACGCAGGCAGCCTCCGAGTCGCCGAGCATGACGACCTTCGGATGGCGCATGGGCTCGATGCCGCTTCCCTCGCAGATCACGCATTCCAGGTCGCCGTAGTTGTCGCGCAGGAACTTGAGCTGGGCAATCAGGCTGGTTATTCTCATCTCGTCTTCTCCGCTGCCACCGCTCTACCCCCGGCGCCCAGGCTCGGAATCGGCGGTGAAATTGATTCCGTAACGAGGATAGCGCCGGTTGCTGAAGGTTTGTCAAATAGTCTTATGAAAGAAATAGGAAGCCCGATCGAATCCCCTTGGTTTCGGCCAGCAGCGCAGCGTCGGCGCTCTCCAGGACCGCTCGAACCGCCCCCTGGTTGCTGAACGGCGCCTTGCGGGGAGTCCAGCGGCGGAAGTGCGCGATAAAACAACAAGCTCCTTTGTTAGTCTTCTTCTGAGCTTATCGGAGGATGAAACATGAGCAAACGAGCCAACTGGGATCGTCATCTGGGACTCACCTATTCGCCGCCCACCGAAAGAGGCGACGGCATCGCTTTCAGCGCCACCGGCCCCGACGGGTCGAGCTATCGGTTCCACCTGGAAATGAATGCTCTGAAAGCACTCGGCGCCGAAGCGTTCTACGACGCCGAGATTCTCGAAAGATTCGAAGCCCATCAGGCTGACATCGAGCGGGTAGCCGGCAGCCTGGTGATGCTGGAAGTGCAGGCGGACCCGATCCGCCTGAAGGCCGCGCACTTCACCGAATCGCCCTGGCGCAAGCCGGCTCGCTGAGCCTGCCACAAGCGCCGCCACAGCCACCGGCCGAGCCTGGGCATGGTGAGGCTTGAGTTGCTCAGCTGGCTGGGAGGCCGTTCAGCGGCAGGAAGGAAGGGGAGGCAGATGGCCGGCCTCCGCTTCATCGGGTGGCAGGAACCTGAATGACCCCGGTCCACACACCGCCAACTGGTTGTCGACCTCACGATAGCTGCTGTCAGAGTCGGCGCGAACCGTCAATCCGACGCCCTCCATGCGGTTCGACTCCACGAGAACATCAGCCGACTGCAGCAGTTCGATCGCAGCAGGAAGCGGTCCCCGCGCCGCAGGATACCGCAGACGAATTTCGTTGTTGCGCACGATGGCCCCATCTGCCTGGATCAGCCGGATCGGAAACGGCGTCTTCGACTCGATCTTGCGCGCGTAGTCGCTGAAATGGCTCAGGTCATTCTTCACCTCGATGACGTTGTTCTCGATGACGATGCCCGGACCGTGGGCGAGGATGGCGGTTGCGCTGTCGACGACGATTCGGTTGTTGCGAATGACGTTGTTTCTGCCGTCGATGAGAATCGCGCGATACCCGGCCTGGATCGTCAGATCCTCAACCAGATGGCTGGTCGCGGCAAAGGCGCCCACAGGCTGCGTTCCCGCGGGAAACTCCGCTAGCGCGCTGAAGCCGTTCGGCTCAACGCCTGCGGAGACCAGCCGCAGGCCGACCCCCCTGCTCCCGGGGGAAATCAGTCGACCGTTGCGCACATGAGTGCCGGTGAACCGGTGGATCTGGCTGCGGCCTGGCTGGTAATCATAATGCTTGATGAGCGTGTATCCCAGACTGCGCTCGTTGGACACAACATGTCCGCCCAGGTCCAGGCGGATATCGTCCGCTCCGATGAGGACCACCGCTTCGCCTCCCAATGTTCTCATTTCCTCGCCGGTGCGGGGGTCAAGCAACTTGCGCTGCCGAGCGTCTTCAGCCAGACAGTGGGGACCCGCCTCCTTCAGGTGCACTTCGGGACGCCGCGACGCACCACCGGCGGGCCCGGGCGCGCCGCCGAATTCGCCGATGCGCACCGTCCTGCACTCATCTGCCGCCCAGGACTGCATCGGCAACGTCAGCGGAACGCACACCACGCAAGCGTTCATTGCATGCAAACACACTGCTATCGGGTTGCGCACCTCGTTCCCCCCTCAATGCAGGTGCCGGGAAAATCTTCTTCGCGCAGCCGCTCGCCCGTGGTTTCGTCACGCAGGAAGGCGTTCCGGTTGCTTCGCGCTTCACGCTCGTCGTACCCGAATCGACCCCCGCTTCTCAGGTCCAGCGACGGCAATCCGAGACGCACCAGACTCGACTGCAGATGCGCGATCTTCTGGGCGAAGTCACTGCCGTCGGATTCGCTCTCGCGGATCGCATTGAACTCCCGCAGCACCGCCTCGATCTCCTGCGCCTGCCGGGCCTTTGCCGGATCCCCGAAGGCAATCAGCACACCGTGCAGGCGCAATTCCATCGCTAGTGTGCGCGATTCGCGACGCCAGGTCTGGCGGGCTTGCGGCTGCCCGTCTTCCACTGGAAGGGCCGGGTGGACATCGTCGTAGGTCAGGTCCGGCTCGTGCAGCGCGTGTCCGTGACCGACGCCGCAGTTGGCGATCAGCGCGTCGTAAGGAAAGTTGGCGGCATCGCGATGCGCGTACGTGTCCGCCAGCGCGTGCAGGTATTCCCCTAGGAACTGCAGTCTTGCGTGCCGCCCGATGCCACCGCTGCTCACCGCGCTCAGCAGATTCCGAAGCTGGGGGCTGTCGGCGTGGGTGAGCCGGTCGTTCCGGTAGGTAGGCAGCGTGCGGCCGTCGCTGCCGCTCAACACGAAGTGATAGCCGAGCAACCGCCCCTGGTTGCGCAGGACGGAGCCGAGCGTGGTGCCGAGACTGGTTCCATCCACCGGGCGCGTCAGCGGATTGTCGTCCACATACTGCGCCGCCAGCGCGACGATCCGTGCCTCCTGTGGATCCAGGCCTGCTGTCACGCCGAGGAAGAACGTCATGTAGTAGTGGACGTCGATCTCATACAAGCCCAGCGGGTCGGCCCGGTTCACCGGATCACCGCCCGCGTAGACATAGGCATCGGGGCCGTCTGGGTATCCCAGGGGATCCGGTTGGAGGTAGCGCCCGCTGCGCGGATCGTAGGTGCGATGCCAGTTGTCATGAAGCCCCGTCTCCAAGTCCGCGAACTGGCCGGGCAGGCGAATGTTCATTTCCGCGCCAGCACGCGCTTCCTTGACGTCGGCGATACCGGAGGGCGAGAGATCGGCACGCCAAGCGACGCGCTGCCGCGCGTCGGTCATTGCCACCGGTGCGCCGCGGTGGTCGGTATGGATTGCAAAAAGTCGGGTACCGGTCTGACCCCTGGGTAAGTCTGCGGCTCCGCCGGAGGCTTCGGCGCCGGTCCGCTGAAGCTTGGCGAGCGGCAGGCTTCGACGGCCGTCATTCAGGTAAAGGTACTGAGCGAGTACGGTTCCGTCCGGCGAGATTTCCGCTGCCAATTGAGCACCCTTCCACAGATAGAAGCGCACGGCCGACGCGTTGCCGCTCTCGTCGTAGACCGTCTTCCTGGTGCGCTGGCCCCGGTGGTTGTAGGCATATGAGACGACCCGCCGGCCATGCTGCAGTTCCCTCGCTTCGTCGATCTGGCCGAAGGCGGTATAGGCGAAGCGAAGCCCGGCCGCGGTGACCACCCGGCCCGCCCGGTCCCGCTCCAGTTCCGCACCGGCACCCCGCGCCGCGGCAGGCTGCCCCCTCGGAGCCGGCCCTTCCGTGCCTTCGTCTTTCGCAGTCAGCGCCCCGCTCCGGTCATAGGCAAATACCGTTCTCGCCGCCTGCCCGTTCTCAGGATGGCGCGCTTCATCCACGGATACGATCGAGCGGATCCGCTGGCCGGTGCCGAAGCCGTAGCGCCAGTACGCAAGCGGCTTCACGCCGGCAGCCAGCCGGACGGTGCGACCGGCGAGGTCGAACTGCCGCTGCATTCGGCTGCCGTTGCCATGAGTGAAGCCAGCAAGGCCGTTGAAGGGATGGACCTGGATGTCACGGACGACGGAAGTTCGCGGCATCAGGTTCTCTGCCATCCGCATGACGCCGGTTGGAAGCCACCGCTGCAGTCGGGCGGCGACCGCGGTCCAGAAAGCGTCACGCAGTTGCACCTGCTGCGCGATGCCACCCTTCCCGGCCTCGGCCAAGCGGACCTGCAGCGACTGTCCGTCCGCGAGGCCATGGCCAACGACACGCCCGGTGTCCGGATCGTAGGCGGTTGAGAGCAGCAACGGTGGACCGGCCAATCCGGTCAGCTTCGTGCTCGTCCCGATCACCCTGCCGATTGCGTCGCGCAGATAGCGCACGACCTGAGCGGGATCCTCGACGCCTGTCAGCAGAAGTCCCTCGTACCGATACGTCGCGGTCTGCATGGCTGCGCCATCCGCCCCGGTGACGGCACGCGAGAGCAGCCGGCCCGCCGCATCGTAGCGGTAGCTGATCTGAAGGCCGAGCGCGTCAGTCAGTCCTACCAGCCGGCCGGCTTCGTCGAAGCGCATGCGCCTTGCGCCATGATCCGGCAGGGACTGCTCGAGCTCCTGGCCGAAGTCGTCCATGATCAGTGAAGGTGAAACCGCATTCTCGGCGGCAGGCCGAACCAGATGCAGCAAACCGTCAGCATCAGTGAGGGCGATTGCACCTCCGGTCATGTCGTAGTGAAAGCCGAAGCGTCTGCCGTCGGGCAGAAGCAGCGACTGCAGGCGCCCTTCCGGATTCCGGCGGTAGTGGGTGGCGCGCAGGGGACTGTCGCCGCCCGGCTCGTACAAGGCCGCGACCCGCACCTGTCCTTCCGCATCCCGGGTCAGATCGATGCGGTAGTCTCGCCCGTCGTCAACCGACTGGAGCCGCCCCGCTGCATCCCAGCGGTAACGCAGGATGCGGCCAGCGGCGTCGATCGTCTGCGCCAGCCGCCCCTGCACGTCGAAACCCTTGCTCCACTGCTGCTCGACGACGGGGGCGGTCGTCAGCCGCGCCCCTGCGCCGTCCAGTAACCGCGCCGCGGAGCTGGTCCGCACGATCTGGCCCGTGAGGTTGTACACATGACGCTCCTCCACCTCGCGGTGGCCGTCGTTGAAGACGATCGTAGTGGGCCGCCCGCCAGGGTCGCGCGCAAGAAAGCGCCGATCGGCTCCCGGTGTCTCGATGGCCAGTGGAAAGCGGGCATCCTCGTCGTAGCGCCACCGGGTGACGTCGGAGTCCGAAGGATCCCCAGCCGGGCCGTTCGGCAGCGGCCCGTCCAGTTCCACCAGCACCCGCCGACCCCCGATCTCCTCATAACGCAGGCGGAAGGTTCTGGCGATCGGCATAGGCGCAGCATCCGCCTTGCCAGGACCGGTTGGAGCGTAGCCCGACTCGACTAGACGCACGATATTGCCGCGATCATCCCTTTCCAGGACGACCCGATGCTCCCTTCCCGCCACGACGCTGGGCCGCGCAATCAGCGACGGCAGTCGCGTATGTTCATCCGCGTATTCGAAGCGCTGCAGGTAGGCCGGCACCATGCTGCCGACCCCGCGCAGCTGGTGATCTGCAGGAGAGGCAGGCTCCGGCCGTGCCATGATCCGCACGACCCTGCCGTGGCGGTCTCGCAGGTAGGCCAACCCGCTGCCGCCGATCTTCCAGCGGGCGAGCAACTGGCCCTGGGCGTCGTAACGCATCCTGACGTTGGTTGCACCGCATTCGGCGCAGCCGGGTCCGCGGATTTCCGTCACCCGCCACTTCCCGGCTAGCTCGATCGCCCTGAAGTAGGTGCGGCCGCCGAGCGCATTGGTCACGACCGATACCGTCTCGTCCGGCGAAGTCACCGACTGCTGGTACGACACGGTGAGTCCGCTGCCGTCGCCGCGCCGGTAGCTGTCGGCCCGGCCCTGGGCATCGTAGGACCACCGGCCGAGGAACTGCGCAGCTTCCCCTGGCCCGGCGACGGCGAGACCGGTAAAGAGCGAGGGGTGGCCGAGGTCCTCGTAGCGGTATTGCCGCGCGACGCCCTCCGGCGACGTGGCCGAGACCACGCGCCCGGCAGCATCGATGCGGTACGCCCATCTGCCGAGGGGATGATCGATCCGGCTCAGGTAGCCGTTGCGGTCGTAGTGGAATCCCATACTGCGGCCGGCGGGATCGGTGACTCGGCTGATTCTGCCGTCGGCAGCGCGTTCGATCCGCACCGCTTCCGCGTCGCTACCGCCGCGCGGCCGGATCTTCGAAAGGTAGCCGTCCTGATCGAAGAGCAACTCGCGCTGCTGTGGCCACAGCCAGCGGTAGCCGGACGGCTCGATGAAGAGCTGACCCTGCCCCGGCGCCGCAGACGAACAGGCGTTGGCGCTTGCCGAGACCGGCGCCGAGCCGGCGGCGTCCGGTGCGCGAAAGAGCAGCCGTCGGCCATCGGCCTGCACGATCTGCAGGCTGCTTGCGCTGCGATACAGCCGGGTGTCGTATGAAAGTGCCCAGCCCCTGCCCCAGGGGCCATCCGCCGACGCGTAGCTCGAATTGAAGTGCCTGCGGATCTCCAGACCGAGCAAGCCGGGAAGCGGCGGCGCGTCGAGTTCCTCCTGGTACTTGTTCCCGGTGATCGGATGGATCGGGTTGCCGACGGCGAGGTCGCTCCCATCGGGATCTCCCAGGCCTGCCACACCGCCGCCCGTCTCGCACGCCGGACCGCCTCCGGCTGCACTGCATTGCTGCGCCGATGCCGGCGCGATCGCCACGGCGGCAATGAGGACGCACCCGGCGAGGTTGGCAAGGTTGGCGCGGTTGCCGAAGTCGGCGAAGGCTGAGAGGGCAGCAGCGACTTTCATCCAGCCAGCGTGACAGCGCCATGATCGCCAGGCGATACGCCCAACGGCTGCAAAACCGGCCGCCGCGCCTAGGACGGATGGTGGGGGCTATCATCGTGAGGAACCCTGCCTGCGCGCTCCCGAATGCAGGTGCAAACACTGATGCAACACCGGTGCGAGGCGCAAGCAGTCAGAACTGCAGGAACTACCAGGAGATCGCAAGGATGAGCAGGAAGAACTCCCACCTCGACCAACGACGCCTCGCCGTCGGAGCCCTCGCCGGCCTCGGCATGCTCGCGCTGTCACCCACGCTGCCGGCTCAGGAAGCCTATCCGTCGAAGCCACTGACGATGGTGGTCCCGTTCCCGCCGGGTGGCGTCGCCGACACCGTCGGCCGGCCGGTGGCGGAGGCGTTCTCCAGGATTCTCGGGCAGCCGGTGGTGGTGGAAAACAAGGCCGGTGCAGGCGGCGGAATCGGGATGGCCCAGGTGGCGAAGGCCAGGCCGGACGGCTACACGCTGCTGCTCGCGCTGTCGTCGATCACCATCCTGCCGGAAGCGGACCGCGTGCTCGAGCGCACGCCGATGTACCAGCTGAAGGACCTGCTGCCGATCGCCCGGTTCACGGCCGACCCGACGGTGCTGGTGGTGCGCGCCGAAAGCCCCTGGAAGACAGCAAAGGAGTTCATCGAGGCTGCCAAGGCCAGACCCGGCGTCCTGAGTTTCGGCTCGTCAGGCAACTACGGCACGATGCACGTGCCGATGGAGATGCTGAAGCAGGTCAGCGGCACCTACATGCTGCACGTTCCGTACACCGGCGCGGGCCCTGCCATCATCGGCCTGATCGGCGAGCAGGTGGATGCGCTCGCCACCGGCCCTGCCACCATCCTTCAGCACGTCAAGTCCGGGCGTCTCCGTCCGCTGGCCCACTGGGGCGAGGGCCGCCTGGCTGCGCTGCCTGACGTGCCGAGCCTGAAGGAGCTCGGCTATCCGGCAACGTTCTCGCAATGGGCGGGCGTGTTCGTACCGGCGGGAACGCCGGAAGCCATCCTGACCAGGCTGCGGGAGGCGTCGCGCCAGGCCGCGACCGACGATCGCCTGGTGAAGGCGATCGGCACGGCCGGCTCGCCGGTCCTGTACCTCGACGCACCGCAGTTCAGCACCTTCGTCGGACAGGACGCGAAGACGATGAAAGCGGTCGTCGACAGGATCGGCAAGCAGTAGCTTCGACTTGACTGACGGAAGCCATGCCCTGCACGCACTCGACCTACAAGCTCATCTTCTCGATGCCAAGCAACTGGGCTGCAACCGCAACCGCGATTGCCGCAGGCTCCTTGCCGTCGATGCCGTCGATCCCGATCGGGCAGGTCATTCGCGCCAGCATTTCCGCCTCGATGCCGCGGGCGGCGAGCCGCCGCTCGAACTGGCGCCGTTTTCCGAGCGAACCGATCAGCCCGAAGTAGCGGAAGTCGCCGCGGCGCAGGATCGCTTCCGCCAGCGTCTGGTCCAGCGGATGGCTGTGCGTCATGACGAGGAAGCAGCTGCCCGGTCGGGCAGCGTCCACCTCCGCCACGGGCAGGTCGGTAGCAACTAATTCGGTGTTCGTTGCGGCAGGCGAGTCGAAGCGGTCCCCTCGCTCGTCGACCCAGGTGACCCGGCAAGGCAGCTCGCCGAGAATGCGCGCGAGCGCCTGACCGACGTGACCGGCACCGAAGAGGACGATGTGCAGATCCGGCTCACGCAGCGGCGCGAGCAGATGAAGGGGCCCGTCGGGCGCAAGAGCGGCCAGGCAGCATGGGCCGTCCGCCGCAAGCAGCTCCAGCGCCAGCGCGGCGGCGGTCGCGTCCGTCGAGGCGTCGCCCAGGCTCCCGCTCAAGCTGCGCTCGGCGACCACCAAAGATCCCGATGCCGCTGTGCGCCCTGCTCCACTCACCAGCACACAGGCTTCACCGCGGGACCGGTGCTGGTCGATGACGTCCAGCCACCCGGCCTGCGCCGACGAGGGGGCTACCGCCTCGAACATCAGGCTGACGCTGCCGCCGCAGCATTGCCCGAGCGAAGCACCCAGGGAAAAGCGCCGCAGGGTGACGACCTCGCCGGCAGCCAGCATGTCCCTGGCGATGCCGATCGCCTGCAATTCCAGGTGGCCGCCGCCGATGGTGCCGTGCTGATGCGTGGCCGTGACCACCATGCGGGTGCCCGGCTCGCGGGGCACAGAGCCTTTGGCTGAAGCTACGGTGATCAGTACCGCAGCCTGCGCTGACCGCCGGCATGCCAGCAGTGAACCGATCCAGTCGTCCATACCCGATTAAACACCGGTCCCGGATCGTCCACCCGCGACGCGTGTGATCGCTGCGGGTATGCCTCACAACTGGTAGCCCACCGCCCTCACGATGCCTTCCATGAGGTCCTGCCACCACTTCGGCATGGTCGCGTCATGGGGATGCGACCGGCGGGCGCGCTCCTCGATCCACGCGGACAGCCAAGCGATCTCGTCCTC
>JACCRJ010000347.1 GCA_013813615.1 Lautropia sp.
GTGTGATCCTTCGATCGCCTGCCCCGCTGCGTCAGCTGTCACGCCGGGTGGTCGGGGCAGATCATGAGAGCCAGTTGTCGGCCGCCGCACGCGCAGACTGCAAGTGACAGCCTGAGGAGGGTGGCCCGGGAAGCCGCTACGACTGGGAAGACCGGGGTACCCGGACGCCGGTCCGGGTGGGACGCTGCTGGAGCAGATCCGGCAGGTCCGGGGGGCGGATGATCAGCGCCAGCGCCAACCAACCGGACGCCATGAAGCCACGTTGCACACCTGGGCGGCGGCGGTGGGAGGCAGGCGGAAGGTGTCAGCTAACACGGGCGTTCTGGCCTTGGATCAGGCTGGGCAGTTCGGACAGTGAGGAAACTATACCATCAACATCTGCGCCGTGAACACTGCACCCTTCGTTGTAGCCGTAGGGCACCAGGAACACCGGCATGCCCGCCGCGCGCGCCGCCTGGGCGTCGTTCAAGGAGTCTCCCACCGCGAGCACCTGGGGCGGCGCCAGAGCCCAGCGTCGGCAGGCTTCCAGCAGCTGGCCCGGATGCGGCTTCTTGAACGCCAAGGTGTCGCCGCCGATGGCGAATTCGAAGTAGTCGGCGAGTCGGAACCGCTGCAGCAAGGGCGCAATGAACTCGGCCGGCTTGTTGGTCACGCAGGCGAGCCTCAGGCCGAGTGCGCGCAGGCCCTCGAGGCCTTCGATCACGCCTGAATAGACCGTCGCATGCGTGCCGTTCAGGCGGCGGTAGCTGTCATAGAAATGCACCCTCGCCTGCTCGTGGTCCGCATCTCCAGCCACGGACGCAACGCCGGCGGCAACCAGGGTGCGCTGGATCAGCACCTCCGCGCCCTTGCCGACGAACTCCCGGATCCGCTCCTCCGGCAAGGGCGGCATATCCAGCGCCGTCAGCATCCGGTTGGCGGCTGCAGCGAGGTCCGGGATGGTGTCGAGCAACGTGCCGTCGAGGTCGATGCAGGCTGCCTCGATCTTCATCGAGCCTCGCTTGCGCCCGAGTGCCGGCCGGCCTGCTCGAGCGCGAGACGAAACGCCTGCAGCACGCTGCGGTAGCCGCCGCCCTCGTCCGGCGCACCGAACACCGCCGAGCCGGCAACGAAGGTATCGGCGCCGGCGCCGGCGATCCGGGCGATGTTGTCGACCTTGACGCCGCCGTCCACCTCCGGCAGCGCGTGGTCGAGCCAGGAGAGCGGGGTGGCGGGATTGAACACGAGGCCGGCCCTGCAGCCCCTGTCGTGGATCACCTGCAGAGTGCGATCGACGTGGTCCGATGCTTCCGGATGGAAGCTGATGATGTCGGCGCCGGCGTCGGCGAAGGCGGCCGCGAGTGCATCCACCGGCCGCACCATCAGGTGCACGTCGATCGGGATTCGCAGGTGCGGCCTGATTGCCTTGCAGACCAGCGGGCCGACTGTCAGGTTCGGCACGTAGTGATTGTCCATCACATCGAGATGGACAAGGTCAGCGCCCGCGGCTTCGATGGCCTGCACCTCGTCCCGCAGCCTGGCGAAGTCCGCCGACAGCAGGCTTGGCGCGATTCGAAAGCTCATCATCGGCCTCCTGTGATTGAATAGAATGAGATTGTATTCATCAAACAGCCGCGGCCCTCTGCGCGGCCGGAGCAGTCCCGTGAGCCAGGAAAACAAATACGCCATCGACATCGCCGTGGAGACACTGTACCTGACGGAGGAATCGAGCCCGGGGGACAGCGTCTACTCGTTCGCCTACACGGTCACGATAACCAATCGCGGGAACGTTCCCACCCAACTCATCAGCCGGCACTGGTTCATCGAGGATGACGCCGGCACCCTGAAGGAGATCAGGGGACTCGGCGTGGTGGGACAGCAGCCGTTGCTCAAGCCAGGGGAAAGTTTCCAGTACACCAGTGGCAGCCAGTTGCCTACGCCAGCGGGCCGGATGCACGGCAGCTACTTCTTCGTTGCAGAGGACGGTGAGCGCTTCGATGCCGATGTTCCGGCCTTCGTCCTGACGATGCCGCGGGTACTGCACTGACGCCGGATCCCGACGGCGCCGCGGCCGCCTATTTCCGGCCGCGCATCGTCCAGACGACGAAGAATGCGACGATCGCCGCGGCGATCGCCACATTGAGATAGATGACCCACATGCGCTGTTCCCCATACGGCCGGCTGCGTATGCCGGCATTATGCCTGCGCCCTCTTTTCCCTCCTCTGCTGCCGGTGCTGCTGGCCCTGCTGCTCGCCTCCTGCGCGACCCGCACGGCGACGGACAAGCCTCTGCCGATGACGCCGGCGCAGCCGCCGCGCCCGCAGCCGGTCGGCAGCCTGCCCGGCCTTGCTCAGGATCCGCTGGACGGGCTGCGCACGGCGCTGGCGCAGCAGTGCGCCATGAGCCGGCCGCCGGCGCACTGGACGGAGCTCTGCAGCAGCCTGCAGCAGGCGGGGGTGACGATGCCGGAGCAGCTGAGAAAGTGGCTCCCTGACCGCTTTCTCGCCCGCGAACTGGTCGACGAAAGCGCCCCCCAAGGCCTGATCACCGGCTACTACGAGCCGCTTCTCACCGGCAGCCTGCGCAGAGAGCGGCCGGACCAAGTGCCCCTGCGCGGTCCCCCGCCAGACCTGCTGACCATCGACCTGGAC
>JACCRJ010000451.1 GCA_013813615.1 Lautropia sp.
CGATACCACCACCGGCACCGGCGCGATGACGTCGCCCGACGGCGTCGAGTAGACAGCGCAGCCGCCGGCGAACGATCCCACGGCAACCAACGCGACCAAACCCGCCAAACGTATCCTGCTCATATCAGCCTCTCCCGCGCGGCTCGCCGCTTCGACCCCCAGACAGGGCATGGCCGTGCGGCCTGTACGACCTATAACGCCTGTGACACCAAAGGCGGCTTACCTGTCCAGGGGCCCCTCGCCTGGATACTTGGTAGCGCCAGGTAGCCGCACGTGGCGCCATGTATCGCCGGCTGTCCCGGTGGGGCCGCCGTCGATCCGGAGGGGGCCCTCCTGGGGCACGACCCTCAGCAGCCGGCCGCTGTCGGTCAGCAGGTAAGGATAACCGTCAGGACCCTGCCGGACATCGCGGAAGCGTTCGCCGAACGATTGCAGGTGTCGGTTCTCGCCGGTAACGGAATCGCCCTGCAGCGTCAGTTGCACGAGCATCCGGCCGGCAAGGGTGCCGACCAGCAGCGAACCCTGCCACCCCGCCAGCTTGTCGCCGGTGTAGAACGCCATTCCCGCGGGTGCGACCGACACCGGCACCCAGTAGTGCAGCGAAGGCTCCACGTCCGGCGCCGTCGTGCCCTCGCCCAGCGGCAGGCCGGAGCCGTAGTCGCGGCCGTGGGTGATCCGCGGCCAGCCGTAGTTGCGCCCGGCCAGGATGCGGTTGATCTCATCGCCGCCCTGCGGGCCGTGTTCGCTGATCCACAACTCGCCGCTGGCCGGATTGAGCGCGGCGCCCTGAGGATTGCGGTGGCCGTAGCTCCAGATGCCCGGCACCGTGCCGGCCTGGGCGAACGCCGGGTTGTCCGGCGGGATCGATCCGTCGGCGAAGATCCTGACGACCTTGCCCTGGGTGGTCGACAGATCCTGCGCCCGGTCGCCCTCTCCCCGATCGCCGAGTGTGACGAAGAGATAGCCGGCGCGATCGAACACCAGCCGCGATCCGAAGTGGATCGGGCCCGGCCGCGCCGGCGTCTGGCGGTGAATGATCGTCAGGTTGGTGACTGCAGTGTCGCCGAGCTCCGCCCTCCCCACCGCAGTCCGGCTGTTCCCGTTACCGGCAGGCTCCGCGAAGGTGAAGAAGATCGTCCGGTTCGTCGCGAAATCCGGGCTCGGCACGACGTCGAGCAGGCCTCCCTGGCCGGCAGCGGCGACAGCCGGCATGCCGGCGAGCGGCGCAGAAACCTGTCCGGTGGCACTGACACGGCGCAGGCTGCCTGCCTTCTCGGTCACCAGCATCGAACCGTCCGGCAGGAAGGCGAGCGACCACGGGTTGGACAGTTGCGCCGTCACCTCTTCGACGGTGACCGCCACCGGAGGCACTGCCGGGGCGGCCCGCGGCGCAACAGTCGCCAGGGGATTGTCGGCATCGGCACCGGAGCCGGAACCGCCACAGCCTGCGAAGAGCACGGTCGCCAGCAGCAAGACCCGACGCACGGCCCGCGCCCCGACACGCCTCGACGGCGTGGGACCCTGCTTCCGCGCCTGCATGACTACCTTCATCTGAGCCTTCATCTGAGCCTTCATCTGAGCCTGCTTCCGCGCCGCCTAGGAAGGTCCCTTCGAAAAGTCCGGCTTGCGCTTCTGCAGGAATGCGGCGAAGGCCTCGCGCGCAGCCGGCTCGGTCAGCAGCCGCCTGAAGGTTGCGCTCTCGTCAGCCATCGCCGCCGCCACCTGCAGAGCAAGCGGCGTGCGCATCAGCCGCTTGGTATGAAGCAAGGAGGAAAGCGGCTGGCAAGCCAGCAACTGCGCCCGCTCGAGCGCGTAGTCCAGCACCTGGGCCGCCGGGACGACCCTGTTGACCAGGCCCATCTCCCGCGCCTCGTCGGCGCCGAAGGGCTCGCCGAACAGCAGTTTCTCCGCAGCCCTGGCGTAGCCGGCCAGAACCGGCAGCAGCAGGCTGCTGCCCGCTTCGGGACACAAACCGAGGCTGGCGAACGGCAGCGAAAACTGTGCATCCGCGCCGGCATAGACCAGGTCGCAGTGCAGCAGCATCGTGGTCCCGACGCCGACCGCAGGGCCGTTGACCGCCGCGATCAGCGGTTTCTCAAAGCGGCTGATCGCCGCCAGGAAGCGCAGGACCGGGGAATCCTCCGCAGCCGGAGGATTCTTCAGGAAATCGTTGAGGTCGTTGCCGGCGGTGAACACATCGGGATGCCCGTGCAGCACCACCACCCGGATCTCCGGGGACGAAGCGGCCGCGCCGAGCGCCTCGGCGAGCAAGCGATACATCTGCGTCGTGATCGCGTTCCGGCGCTCCGGCCGGTCAAAGCCCAATCGCAGCACTGCACCTCTGGTGGAGCGGGCGATGCCGCCCGACTCGGCACCGGCACCACCCGCGGCAGTCTGGTTCATGACGCTACATCCGCTCGAAGATGCCGGCCGCACCCATGCCGGTGCCGATGCACATGCTGACCATGCCGTACTTCAGGCGATGACGCTGCAGCGCATGGATGACGGTTGCGGCGCGCACCGCGCCGGTTGCGCCGAGCGGATGGCCGAGCGCGATCGCGCCGCCAATCGGGTTCACCCTGGCGGGGTCGAGGTCCAGATCACGCATCACCGCCAGCGCCTGCGCGGCAAATGCCTCGTTGAGTTCGATCCAGCCGAGGTCCTGCTGGCTGAGGCCGGCCGCCTTCAGCGCCGCCGGAATGGCCTCCTTCGGTCCGATGCCCATGATCTCAGGCGGCACGCCGCGCACCGCAAAGGAGACGAAGCGCGCGAGCGGCCGCAGGTTGAACTGCTTGAGCACCCGCTCCGACACCACCAGCACGGCGCCGGCGCCATCCGACGTCTGCGAACTGTTGCCGGCCGTCACGCTTCCCTTGGCGGCGAACACCGCCCTCAGCTTGCCGAGCGCCTCCAGGCTGGTGTCTGCGCGCGCGCCCTCATCCCGAGCGATGCTGCGCGTCCTGACCTCCAGCCTGCCGCTGTCGAGGTCGGCGATCCGCTCGACCACCTCCACCGGTATCGTCTCGTCGTTGAACTCGCCCTTCTGCTGACCGGCCAGCGCCTTCTGGTGTGACGCCAGCGCAAACGCGTCCTGGTCCTCGCGGGACACCTTCCACTGGCTCGCAACCTTCTCGGCGGTCATGCCCATCCCGTAGGCGATGCCGATGTTCTCGTTGCGCTCGTGGATGCTCATGTTCATCGACGGCCGGTTGCCCATCATCGGCACCATGCTCATCGATTCAACGCCGCCGGCGATCATCGCTTCCGCTTCCCCGACGCGGATGCGGTCCGCCGCCATCGCGATCGCGGTCAGGCCCGAGGCGCAGAACCGGTTGACGGTGACGCCGGCGACCGACTGCGGCAGGCCGGAGAGCAGCACCGAGATGCGGGCGATGTTGAGCCCCTGCTCCGCCTCGGGAATGGCGCAGCCGATGATGGCGTCCTCGAGCACCTTCGGGTCGAGCGAGGGAGCCTGCGCCAGCGCGCCGCGGATGGCCGCCACCAGCAGGTCGTCGGGGCGAGCGTTTCGAAACGCACCCTTGGGGGCC
>JACCRJ010000458.1 GCA_013813615.1 Lautropia sp.
CTCCTCGGGTTCGGAAAAAGTAGCCGGGCAGGAGGCCTGCGGCTCTGCCAGGGCATGATTCTAGGGTCAAAGCGGTTGCGACACCGAGCGGGACCATTCCTCGGCGGCCGACACGCATTGCCGGAGCAGCGGTGCCAGCTGCTCGCAACGGCTCGGGTGCAGCGAGAAAGGCGCGCTCTCGTCCATATAAATGGCCTGCGTCATCTCGAGTTGCACTGCATGCACGCCCCCGGCGGGGTCGCCGAAATGGCGCGTGATGTAGCCGCCCTTGAAGCGGCCGTTCAGCACCCATGAGTAACGCTTCTGGTTCCGGACCGGCACGAGAATCGCTTCCTCGAGTTCCGGCGAGCAACTGCTGCCGTCGGCGGTGCCGAAGTTCAGACCGGTCAACCGGCCGCTGAAGAAGCGGGGCAGACGGGAGGCGATCGAGTGAGCGTCCCAGAGGACGACCCGCTCATGCTTCTGCCGCAGTCTGGCCAGCTCCGCTTCGAGTGCCTGGTGGTAGGGAAGCCAGTAGGTCTGCCGGCGTTTGGCTGTTTCGTCCTCATCCGGTACGGCGCCCTTGTATACCGGTTCGTGGTGAAACGTATCCAGCGGGATCAGCCCGGTGGTGTCGCGGCCCGGATAGAGGTTCTCGTTGTCCGGTGGACGATTCAGGTCGATGACGAGCCGGGAATGCGTCGCCACCAGGATGGTTGCGTCCAGCCCGTCCAGGTCGTACACGAGTGGCAGGTGCCAGTCGGTATCCGCAATCTGCAATGCGGCAGGCGTCATGCGGGCTGCAAGATCGTCCGGAATCTCTGTGCCCGCATGGGGAATGGATACGAGCAGACCGCTGTTGCCACGGCGCAGCAGGAAGGAGGGGCGCCCCTCCGGGGTCAATGGACCGTTGATCAGGCCCGCGGGTTGCGGCATGGCTCTTCATGTGCGGGAGTGACGGGCGCCGTGGCGCAGTCACTCATGGTAAGCGCTGCCTCCCCGGGAGCAATCAGGGTTAGCCAATGGGTGAATGCTTGCCCGCAGTCCAGCCGACGCTGCCGATGGCGCGTTCGGCGACATCGACAGCCCTGCTCTCGAGTTGCGTTGCCATCGTGTCGTTCCACCGATTCAGGTAGCCGAACAGGGCGATGGAGCCGACGATCTCGACGATCTGGCCGTCGTCGAAGTGTCGCTTCAAATCGGCGAAGTCCTCGGCAGTCACTTCGTTGGGCACCAGTGCCGCGTGATAGCCGAGGCGCAGCGCCGCACGCTCAGCTGCCGAGAACAAGGGACTCGTTTCGAACTCCCAGACCGCCCGGATCTTCTCGTCCGAAGCCTGGTAGAGGCTGGAGAGGTTGGTCATGTGGGCCTGACAGTAGCGGCAGCCGCTTGCCTGGCTGGTGATCAGGCTGACCAGCATCTTGATCTCCGCCGCGACCGTGCCCTCATAGAGAACGGCGCGATTGAGATCCATGAAGGCTTCGGCAATCGCCGGACGCCGGGCCATCGTCAGGATGCTGTTGGGCACGAAGCCGCGCGTGTTCTGGTAGTGCTCGAAGCGGTCGCGGAACTGTGGAACTGCATCCCAAGGAAGAGGGTCGAGGTGGGGCATGGGAGTCATTCCGATCTACCGGTGGCGAACCCGCCTCTGGACGGCCCGCGCACGTCCGGCGTCGTGTCGTTCATCGGCAGGTCGAGCCCTTTGTCTCTCGCGCAGGCGATTGCTTCCGGGTAGCCCGCGTCCGCGTGGCGCATGACGCCGCTGGCGGGATCGTTCCAGAGCACCCGTTCAATGCGCCGGGCAGCCGCTGCGGTGCCGTCGCAGACGATGACGACGCCGGCATGTTGCGAATAACCGATGCCGACCCCGCCGCCGTGGTGGATGGAGACCCAGGTAGCGCCGCCGGCGACGTTGAGCATCGCGTTGAGCAGCGGCCAGTCGGCCACCGCGTCGCTGCCGTCTGCCATCGATTCGGTCTCCCGGTTGGGGCTGGCCACCGACCCCGCGTCCAGGTGGTCTCGCCCGATGACGATCGGCGCCTTGAGCTCGCCGGTGCGGACCATTTCGTTGAAGGCGAGGCCGGCGAGATGGCGCTGGCCCAGGCCGAGCCAGCAGATCCGCGCCGGCAGCCCCTGGAAGGCGATGCGATCGCGGGCCTGCACGAGCCAGCGAATCAGCGGCTTGTCATCCGGAAAGAGCTGCTTCACCTTGGCATCGGTGCGGTAGATGTCTTCCGGTTCTCCGGAGAGCGCAACCCACCTGAAGGGGCCCTTGCCTTCGCAGAACAGCGGCCGGATGCAGGCCGGAACGAAGCCCGGATAGTCGAAGGCGTCGCGGACCCCCGCGTCGAAGGCGACCTGGCGCAGGTTGTTGCCGTAGTCGATGACCTGCAGGCCCAGCCGGTGGTAGGCCAGCATCGCCTGCACGTGCCGCGCCGCGGACGCCTGCGCCTCGGCCACCAGCCTTCTCCTTGCCGCATCGTCGCCCGATTCCCTCACCGACCACCACTGCTCGACGGTCCAGCCGGCGGGCAGGTAGCCATTGACGAGGTCGTGGGCACTGGTCTGGTCGGTGACGGCGTCAGGCCGGATGCCGCGTGCCACGTATTGCGGCAGGAGTTCCGCGGCGTTGCCGCGGATGCCGACCGATACCGGCCTGCCGTCGGCATGCGCTTCTGCGATCATCTTCAGCGCCTCGTCGATGTTCTGCGCCTGCCGGTCGAGGTAGCGGGTCTTGAGCCGCATGTCGATGCGGGACTGCTGGCACTCGATCACCACGCAGGAGGCACCTGCGAGGACCGCCGCCAGCGGTTGCGCGCCGCCCATGCCGCCCAGGCCTGCGGTCAGGATCCAGCGGCCCGTCCAGTCGCCGTCGAAGTGCTTGCGCGCCATTTCGACGAAGGTCTCGTAGGTTCCCTGGACGATGCCTTGCGAGCCGATGTAGATCCAGGACCCGGCCGTCATCTGGCCGTACATCATCAGCCCCTTGCGGTCGAGCTCATGGAAGTGGTCCCAGTTCGCCCACTTGCCGACCAGGTTGGAGTTGGCCAGCAGCACCCGGGGTGCGTCCGGATGGGTCTTGAAGATGCCAACCGGTTTGCCGGACTGGATCAGCAGGGTCTCGTTGTCGCCGAGGCGTCGCAGTGACGCGACGATCGCATCGAACGCGTCCCAGTTGCGGGCCGCCTTGCCGATGCCGCCGTACACGACCAGCTCCGCCGGGTTCTCCGCAACCTCCGGATCCAGGTTGTTCATCAGCATCCGCAGTGGCGCTTCGGTCAGCCAGCTGCGGGCGCTGAGTTTCGGGCCGCGGGGCGAACGGATGCTACGTGCGGGGTGCGGGTCTATTCGCGCTGCGTCCATGCATGGCTCCCGACGGTTTGTCTTCTGTGGTGATAGCTGCCCCGGCGATACCGCGGAACGGCGACGCCCGGTGCGGGACGATGCTGATATTACGCCGACTTCACAGCACCAACGCATTCAGACAGGGCGCCCGCCGCGAGGCATACTCGGCCCTGATGCCCCATGCTGACCGCGCGCAGATGACCTTCAAGACCACCATCATTCAGGGAGCGCTTCATGAAGACAGGATTGACCGCGGCTGCGGCCGCGCTGCTGTTGCTTGCGCAGCCGGCGCATTCGCAGGAAACCAAGGTCGCCCTCGGCCTTTCCGGCTGGACCGGCTTCGCACCGCTCACCCTTGCCAAGGAGGCTGGCATCTTCAAGAAGCACGGCCTCGACGTCTCGCTCAGGAAGGTGCCGCAGAAAGACCGGCACCTAGCCCTCGCCTCCGGCGACATCCAGTGTGCAGCGACCACGGTCGAAACCTGGGTGGTCTGGAACGCCGCCGGCGTGGCGACCAAACAGCTGTTCCAGCTCGACAAGAGCTATGGCGCCGACGGCATGGTGGTGCGCAACGACATCGCCCGGATCTCGGACCTGAAGGGCAAGACCATCGCGGCCTCGGCGCCCGGGACCGCTCCCTACTTCACCATGGCCTGGTTCCTGAAGAAGAACGGGCTGTCGGTGAAGGACGTCAAGGTGGTCAACATGGAGCCCAATCCGGCGGCCCAGGCGTTCGTCGCCGGCCAAAGCGGTATCGACGCAGCGCTCACCTACGAACCTTACCTGTCGCTGGTGCGGGACAAGCCGGAAGCCGGCAGGATCATCGCGACCACCCTCGACTATCCGATGATCATGGATACCGTCGGCTGCACGCCGAAATTCATCCAGGACAATCCCAAGGCGGTCAAGGCGCTGGCGGACAGCTATTTCGAGACGCTCGACTACATTGCCGCGAACAAGGACAAGGCCTACGAGATCATGGGCGCGGACGTCAAGCAGAGCGGCGAGCAGTTCGGAAAGTCGGCAGCCTTCCTGCGCTGGCAGGGTCGCGAAGAGAACCGCAAGTTCTTCTCCGGCGAGTTGCAGGCGTTTACGCGGGAGGCCGCGGACCTGCTGCTCGAGGCCGGGATCATCAAGAGCATCCCCAACCTGGATGCCATCATCGACGATACGTTCGTGAAGTGATCGCCGCTTGCGCATGAGGCCGCTGCAGCCGGTCGGCGCCCGCCTGCGCATTGCGCTCGGGGTGTCGTTCTTCGTCCTGTTCACCGCCGCGTGGTCCTTCGCGACCTTCGGCGGCTTCGTGACCCGCACCTTCCTGGCCGATCCGCTCACCATGCTGAGGGATGGCTGGGAGCTGCTGACGGTGTATGGATTCCTCGGCGACATCGGCATCACCATCGCCCGGGTGGTGGGCGGCTTCCTCATGGCTGCCGTGCTGGCCGTGCCACTCGGCGTGCTGATGGGGGCATACAAGCCGATCGAGGCGTTTTTCGAGCCGTTCGTGTCGTTTGCGCGCTACCTGCCGGCGTCGGCTTTCATTCCGCTGCTGATTCTATGGGCCGGCATCGGCGAACTGCAGAAGGTGCTGGTCATCTTCATCGGCACCTTCTTCCAGATCGTGCTGATGGTGATGGTGGTGGTCGGCAATACCCGCCGCGACCTGGTCGAAGCGGCGTATACGTTGGGCGCCAGCGACCGCTCGCTCGTGAACCGGGTCCTGCTGCCGAACTCGGGCCCGGAGATCGCCGAGATCCTGCGCCTGGTACTCGGCTGGGCCTGGACCTACGTGATCGTGGCGGAACTGATCGGCGCCTCCTCCGGGATCGGCCACATGATCACCGACAGCCAGTCTCTGCTGGCCACCGGCCAGATCATCTTCGGCATCATCGTGATCGGATTGATCGGGCTGGTGACCGACTTCGCCTTCAAGTTCGGCAACCGCAGCCTGTTCCCCTGGGGGCTGATCAGGTGACCCCCCGAAGCGCCTCCGGCGCTTACCCCCCCGGGGGGCCGCCGCCAGCGGCCCGGCAAAGCCGGATCCGCGGCGGCTGCTGGACGGCACGCCGCCTGGATGGGCCGCCCAATGTGTCGCGCGCAGATGAGGCCTCCGACGCGGGGAGGGGGGCGCTGATGGCTCGGGTGTCGATCCAGGAGGTGTCGCGCACCTTCGCAGGGCGACGCAACCAGCCGGAGACAGTCGCCCTGCAGCGCACGTCGCTGGAGGTGGCGGATAACGATTTCGTCACCGTCCTGGGCCCCTCCGGGTGCGGCAAATCGACCCTGCTGCGTATCGCCGCCGGCCTCGACTTTGCGACCTCCGGCGAGGTCCTGATCGACGGGACCGCGGTAACCGGCCCGGGCGCCGACCGCGGGATGGTGTTCCAGAGCTACACCCTGTTTCCCTGGCTGACGGTGCGCCAGAACATCTGCTTCGGCCTGCGGGAGAAAGGCATCAACCCGGCGCAGCAGGAAGAGATCAGCCGGTACTTCATCCAACAGGTGGGGCTGGCGGGCTTCGAGGGCCATTACCCGAAGATGCTGTCAGGCGGGATGCAGCAGCGGACTGCGCTGGCTCGGGCACTCGCCAACGACCCGAAGGTGCTGCTGATGGACGAACCCTTTGGCGCCCTCGATCACCAGACGCGCGAGCTGATGCAGGAGCTGCTGCTGTCGATCTGGGAGCGGCACAACAAGACGGTGCTGTTCGTGACCCACGACATCGACGAGTCGATCTTCATGGCAAATCGGGTGGTAGTGATGTCGGCCCGGCCCGGGCGGATCAAGCACGAGGAACGAATCGACTTCCCCCATCCCCGCGACTACCGGCTCAAGACGGCCGCCACCTTTACCGGACATAAGGCGCGATTGACGGAGGAAATCCGGCTGGAAACGCACCGGGCAGCTGGCGGGCTCGCCGGGCTGCCGGGCTGATTCAGATCCCCTGCGGTTTGCGCAGCACGCTCATCCGGTCGGTCGTCTGGACCGCGACCTCCTGGACGTCGCCGGACTTCAGCACGCGAAGCGGCACGGTGACGCCGGCGGGTCCCTGGCTCCAGACATTGCGGTAGAAGTCCGTCTGGTTGTTCACCCGCTCTTCGCCGACGCCGACGATGATGTCCCCCACCGCCAGCCCGGCCTTCTCCGCCGGTCCCCCGCGCGTCACCCTGGAGACGATCAGGTTGCCCTGAACGACTTCCGTCGAGACGCCGAGCCAGGGCTGTGCGGGACCGGCACGCCGGCCGGTGGCGAGGAGGTCCTTCAGGATCGGCTTCAGCAGGTTCACCGGCACGTACAGGTTGCCCGGCACGCCCGGCCGGTCGCTGGCGGCATCGTTGACCAGCAGCGAGCCGATGCCGATCAGCTTGCCCTCCGCGCTGATGAGGGCGGCGCCGCTCCAGTTGTTGACCGGTGGGAAGGTGAAGATGGCGCTGTCCAGGACGTATTCCCAGCTCCCGGCAAAGGGTTTACGGGAAACCACCAGCAGTTCGGTGGGCATTCCTTCCCCGTGCCCCAGGGTGATGACCCGCTGCATCTCGGTCACACGGTCGGAGTCACCCAGTTCCAGCGGCTGGCCGTCCAGTGGCAGGATGCTGTGGATCAGACCGAAGCCCGAGACCGGGTCATAGGCGGCGACGCTGGCGGGAATCCGCTTGCCGCCGGGAGTCACCAGTTCCAGTTCATCCGCCTCCACCAGCAGGTACCCGATGGTCAGGACCGTGGATTTGTCGATCAGGACTCCGGTGCCGCTTCGCCTGGCCCCCAGCGAGCTTGCGGACTCCGCCTCCCGGGCTGCCTTCGCCTCGACCCGAACGACCGTGCTCAACAAGGCGAACGGGTTTTCTTGCGGACCTGCCCAGCCGGGCGTGACGGCGGGGGCGGGGGCGGGGGCATTCGGCGACTGCGCCGTCAGCGGCGCTGTCGCGAGTGCGAGAAGCGCCCCCAGGACGACGGCGAGGGCGGATTTCAGGCGGCAGGCTCTGGTTGGCATGAGAGTTCTCCCTGGCGGGGACGATAAGAGTCCGACGATTCGGGGCGGCCTGCTGATCCGGTCTTGTGCAGCCCTTCCTTCACGAGAGGTGGGGCTAGCAAGACTCGGGCCTGCTGCCATCTCAGGCCCTGCGAATCGCCCGGCTGGTTTGACACGGATTTCACGGCGAGCCATAATTTGCGGTTCCCTGGAGGGGTGCCCGAGTGGCTAAAGGGGGCAGACTGTAAATCTGTTGGCTTACGCCTACGTTGGTTCGAATCCAACCTCCTCCACCGGGCTGATCCGGCAAGGGCGGTGGACTCGAAAGGGCAGCAAACCCGAGAGGTGGGCCTCAGAGAAGCCTGCGGGAAGCACGAACCGGCGTGCGGGTGTAGCTCAATGGTAGAGCAGAAGCCTTCCAAGCTTATGACGAGGGTTCGATTCCCTTCACCCGCTCCATCGCCGGGTTTGAGACAAGCGCAGGCAGGTCAGGAAGTAGCGGCGGACAGCAGCAGCAGGGACAGCAGTCAGAACAGCAGTCAGAACAGCAGGAGAAGCAGCAGCAGGCACAAGCATCGTCCGGCGATAGCCGCCGGCCAGACAGCGCAGTGTTGGAAGTACAGCGCCCATGTGGCTCAGTGGTAGAGCACTCCCTTGGTAAGGGAGAGGTCACGCGTTCGATCCGCGTCATGGGCACCAGTTTTCAGCATCGGCATAGTCATCCATACAGTCAGCAGGAAGGAGTCCCGGGATCATGGCAAAAGGCAAGTTTGAGCGGACCAAGCCGCACGTGAACGTGGGCACGATTGGTCACGTGGACCATGGCAAGACGACGCTGACGGCGGCGATCACGACGGTGCTCTCGAAGCTGTTTGGGGGCG
>JACCRJ010000467.1 GCA_013813615.1 Lautropia sp.
GCTCGGCCGGCTGGTCAACCGGGTCAGGTATTGCGCCGACTGCCCGCCCTGGACCTTCGGCGTCAGCCACCTGATGCGCAGCCTGGCCGCACGCAAGCTGCTCTAGCTGCCGGCCGGCATAGATCCGGCAGGCGCCGGTACCAACGGCTTTCGATACCCGCAGCGCGCAGCCGTCAACCCGCATCAGTCCCCGACACTGGTCGCCGATGCCCTGGCGCCTGTCGATCCCTTGGCTTGATCTGCGACAGAAATCGTTACGAATCAATGACATGCGAGACTGGATCCAGTCTCCCGACGCGGATTCTGGCACTATGGCGGTTTTCGGGAGGCGGCCATGGTCGCGGATGTCAGGGACGGCTCAGCCGGCAGCGACCCGGAAGCCCGGGGTGATCTCCGGCAGTTGCAGGCAGTCGGCGGCAGGCATCGCGGGCCCGACCGCCGCAACGGCGGCCTGAAGCCGGACGGCTCCGACGAGTTCTCGGCATACGAGGCCTTCACCCGTGCCGACTGGGCGCGGCTGCGCTCCAGCACGCCGCTGACGCTCTCGGAGGACGACCTGGCGTCGATGCGAGGCGTCAACGAACAGCTGTCGCTGACCGACGTCGAGGAGGTCTATCTCCCGCTGTCGCGGCTGTTGAACCTGCATTTCCGGTCGGCTCGCTCCCTCAGCGGCGTGCGCGACGAGTTCCTCGGCCGTCTCGTCGGCAGCCGGCCCTACGTGATCGCCGTCGCCGGCAGCGTCGCGGTCGGCAAGAGCACCTTCGCGCGGGTGCTGCGCGCGCTGCTCGCGCGCTGGCCGGATCATCCGAGGGTGGCCCTGGTGACCACCGACGGCTTCCTGCATCCGAACAAGGTGCTGGAGGCCCGCGGGCTGATGAGCCGCAAGGGCTTCCCGGAGAGCTACGACCGCAAGCGGATGATCCAGTTCCTCGCGTCGCTCAAGGCGGGACAGCAGGTGGTGGATGCCCCGGTCTACTCGCACCAGTCCTATGACATCGTGCCGGGCGCGATCGAGCGCGTCGAGCAGCCCGACGTGCTGATCTTCGAAGGCCTCAACGTGCTGCAGACCAGCACGGTCGAATCGACCGGCTCGCCCGTGCCGAGCGTGGTGGTGTCGGACTTCTTCGACTTCTCCATCTTCGTGGACGCCGAGGAAGCATTCATCGAGGCCTGGTACCTGAACCGCTTCCTGTCGCTGCAGCGCACGGTCTTCCGCAACCCGGGTTCCTACTTCCACCACTACAAGGACCTGACGCCGTCGGAAGCGACCAAGACGGCGGGCAAGATCTGGCGCGACATCAACCTGCGCAACCTGCGCGACAACATCCTGCCGACCCGCGAGCGGGCCCACCTGGTGCTCAGGAAGCGCGCCGACCACACTGTCGACCAGATCCGGCTGCGGCAGATCTAGCAGGGCGCGACGGGCGATGGCTCCTAGCGGTCCTTGGCCTTGCGCCAGGCCTCGAAATCTTTTCGGCTGCTTTCTTCGGTCGGCGGGTAGAGGCCGAGGATGGAACGGCCCTCGAGCACCTTCTCGGTGACGAAGTCCTCGAAGACGGTCATCTCCACCGCCTCGTCTGCGATTTCGTCGGCCAGCGCGGCCGGGATCACGACCACGCCTTCGCCGTCGCCCACCACCACGTCCCCGGGCCACACCGCCACGTCGCCGCAACCGATCGGCCTGTTGATGTCCAGAGCCTGGTGCAGCGTGAGGTTGGTCGGGGCGCTGGGCCGGTGGTGATACGCCGGAATCGTCAGCGCCGCGATCTCTGGGGAGTCGCGAAAGCCGCCGTCGGTGACCACGCCGGCGACGCCGCGCTTCATCAGCCGCGAGACCAGGATCGCCCCTGCCGACGCGGCGCGTGCGTCCTTGCGGCTGTCGATGACGAGGACCGCGCCCGGCGGGCATTCTTCAACCGCCTTGCGTTGTGGATGGGAGCGGTCGAGGAATGCGCCGATCGGGTTCAGGTCCTCGCGCGCCGGAATGTAGCGCAGCGTGAAAGCCTCGCCCACCATGTTCGGCAGCGCTGGATTCAGCGGGCGCACGTCCTGGATGAACTGGTTGCGCAGGCCTCGCTTGAAGAGGGCAGTGCACAGTGTCGCGGTGCTGACGCCGGTCAGCTTGGCCTTGGTGGTCGAATTCATGATTCCTCTTTGCTCGTTCCTATGGCAGGCCCGCGCCGCCGTTCACCTCGATGACCTGCCCCGTAACGAAGCTGGCGAGAGTCTCGCTGGCCAGGAAGAGCACTGCACCGGCGCACTCTTCCGGGCGGCCGAGGCGGCCCATGGGAATGGTGGCGCGCAGCTGTTCGAGCACTTCCGGCGACGTATGCCCGTCGTGGATCGGCGTGTCGATCACTCCCGGCGCGACCGCGTTGACCCGAATCCCGTCCTTCACCAGCTCCTTGGCCAGGGCGCGGGTGAAGGTGGAGACATAGGCCTTGGTCGAGGAGTACAGACCGGAGCCGAGGCTTCCGCCGTTACGGGCCGAGATGGAGGTCAGGTTGATGATTGTTCCGCACCCCCGGGCGCGCATCGCGGGCACGATCTCGCGGCACAGCGCGATCATGGAACGGCCGTTGAGATGGAAGACCTGGTCGATCAGTTCGTCCTCCGTCTCGACCAGCAGCGAGCGCCGGACGAACCCGCCGGCGTTGTTCACCAGGATGTCGACGTGGCCGAAGCGTGCCAGCACCGCTTCGGCCAACTGCTTGATCTGGCCCGTGTCGGCAACGTCAGCAGCAAACGGGGCCGCCCGCACGCCCAGATCGCGGCACTGGGAGACGACCGTCTCTGCCTGCTTGCGCCGGGAGTTGTAGTGCACGGCGACATGGGTGCCCTGGCGCGCCAGGGCGAGGGCGATCTCGGCACCGATGCCCGAACTGCTGCCCGTAACCAGCGCGACTTTGTCGCGAAGATCCTTCATGATGCCAAGCTCCGAATCTGGTCAGGCTTAACACCCGTCTTGCAGGCGCCTGGTGACCGACACTAGCACGCCGGACTGCACACCGACAATGCCATGACGTCCCCGCATGTCCGCAGCGGACGGAAAGGATACTGATTCCATGGTTGAAACAAGGACCCGAATCCACAAGAATGGTCATCGGAACAGACAAGCGGAGACTGCCATGTTCAAGAAGCGAAGGATCGACCTGCTGCGGGCTGCCGCATCGGTGCTGCTGGTGACCTGCACCTTCGGCGCGCCGGCGGCGCGTGCCCAGACCTGGCCGACGAAGCCGGTGAAGATCATCGTTCCGGCGCCGGCCGGGAGCTCGCTCGACGTCATCGGGCGGACGCTGAGCGAAAAACTGCGCATCGGCTGGAAGCAGCCGGTCATCGTCGAGAACAAGGCGGGCGGCGGCGGAATGATCGGCATGGACGCCGTCGCGAAGGCGCCGCCCGACGGGCACACGATCGGCATCGGTTTCAACGGTCCGATCGCGTTCGGTCCGTTCATGTACAAGAAGATGCCGTACTCGCCGACCAGCGATCTGACGCCGATTGTCATGACGACGTCGCAGCCGAACGT
>JACCRJ010000479.1 GCA_013813615.1 Lautropia sp.
CGCACCGGTACGTGCGGGATGACGTGATCGACCAGGTGCGCGGCGCTCTGCGCCATGCGCCGGGCGCCGCAGGAAGGGCAAAACCCGCGGCGCTTGCAGCTAAAGGCGACCAGCTTGTCGTGGCCGCTGGCGGCGGTGACGCTGGCGGGTGCCTTGATCGCGGACCGGCTTGGCTCGCCCAACGCCTGGGTGATCGGCCCGCTGCTGCTGGCCGCTGTCCTGACGGCGTTTGGTTTTTACTGGTCCGCCATTCCCTCATGGCTGGCGACTGCCGGCCAGATCGCGATCGGCGTGACGCTCGGCACCCGCTTCACGCCCTCGTTCTATCGCAGCGCACCCAGGATCGTTGCCTCATCGGTTGCCGTGACGGTGGTTGCGATGCTCGCCTGCGCCGCCTTTGGCTGGATCCTCGGCCGCCTGAGCGGGATCGCGCCGGCGACGATGATTCTCGCGACCTCGCCGGGGGGCATCGCGGAGATGAGCCTGACGGCCAGGAACCTGGAGCTGGGCGTGCCGATGGTGACCGCGTTTCATGCCACGCGCATTCCCGCGCTCGTGTTGTGCGTCGGCGGCGTCTACCGCCTCACCTATGGGCGCCGCAGGAGCCGTGTGGTGGAAGAACCGCAACCGGCGGACGATGCCGGATCGCCTTCCGCCCACCAGCTGGGGCCGGACCAGCGGAGGAAGTGATCACTTGCCGCCCCACCGGGAGCGCAGGAAGTGGGCAGCCATCTTGGGGCGCCGGTCGCGGGTGAACACGCCTTTGAAGTTCATACCGGTCGCGCGCATCGTACCCTGGCTTGTCCTGAAGTCAGCGAAGTTCCAAACGTGCATTCCGGCGATGAACGTCCGCTCGGCCGAGACATCGAGAAAACCACGCAGGAATTCCACCTGGTATTCCTCGGTCCACATTTCAGGCGGCGTGCTGTGCGCCCCGGGGATCGTGTCGGCACCGAATTCCGTCACGATGACCGGCTTACCGAACGCCCGATGCAGTTCGTCGACTTCGCGCGCGAGCGCCTGCGTCCCCAGCTCGAGTTGCCCTGGCTGAGAGTACCAGCCATAGTAGCAATTGACGCACACGACGTCGAAGATGGCATGCCAGTCCCGGACCCCACCCTGCACTCCCACCAGGGTCACCGGGCGGGTGCCGTCCAGGCGGTGGGCGTCGGCGTACATCTGCCGGAAGAACTCCATGCCGACGGGGACGGCTCTCGGAACGACCGACCCTCTGCCCGATCCGGATCCGCCCATCGGCTCATTGGCGACGTTCCACATGATCGTGCTCGGGTGATTCTTGTCGCGCGCAATCAGCTCCCGCAGTTGCTGCCGGCACTGCGCCAGGCGCTGCCCGGTCAGCTGCTCCGGGACGTCGAAATTCAAGCCGACGGCGGGGATCTCGTTGATCACCAGCACGCCAAGTTGATCGGCGAGCTGCATCGCCTCCTCGCCGTACGGGTAGTGCGACGTGCGATAGGAGTTGGCGCCGATCCAGCGCAGCAGTTCGTAGTCCCGGATCCACATCGGCAGGTTGTGCCCGCGTCCGCTGACGGGGGAATCCTCGTGTTTGCCGAAGCCCTTCAGTTTGATCGGTCGCCCGTTGAGAAGGAGCTGATCGCCGTGGACTGCGATGGTGCGTATGCCGATGCTCAGCGTGTACGTGTCCCTGGTGCGTCCGGCATCGGTCAGTGAGACCGTCAATGGATAGAGATGCGGGTCTTCCGGCCCCCAAAGCCGCGCCGACGGCACGCGCATGGTGATATCCGCTGAACCGGCATGAAAAGCCAGGTCGGCCTCTATCCCGCCCAAACGGGCTCTGCCCGCGCCCTGATACTCGCCGTTGGTCGTGACCTTCACATTCACGACGCCGTCGCTGCCGTCGATGGACGTGATGACGGTAAGATCGTCGATGTGTGCGGCAGCTGGAACCGAATAGAGCACGGCCGCTCGATGCAGGCCGGCGTACGGGAAGAAGTCGTAAGTGGTCCGCGGGAATCCCCCCGATGCCCCGGCGACGCCGCCCTCGGACGGGGGTCCTGGCGGTACTCGTTCCGGGAGTTGCTTGTTCTCCACGGTGATGGCCAAAACGTTGCGTCCATCCCAGGCGATCTGGCCGCTGATGTCCGCGATGAACGGCAGATGGCCACCCAGATGCTGCGCCACGACCGCGCCGTTGATCCACGCCTTTGCCGAATAGTTGGCCGACCCGATGCGAAGGAAAATCCGCTGCCCCCGCCAGGACGAGGGGACCACGATTTCCTTCCGGTACCACGCCAGGCCGAGATAGTCGCGAGCGTCCTCGAACAGATCGTTCCAGCTGCAAGGGACGGCAATAGGCCGTGGCGACGGCAGAGTCGCATACCACTGCTGCGCCTCGCCGGCTTCGTCCGGATCCATCTGAAACTCCCAGATCCCGGAAAGATCGAAGACGTTTCTGATCTGATTCTGCTGTGGATACAGCAATCCGCGATGCGGGGCCGCGACGGAGGTTGGATCCGCCGGCGATCCATTACCGCCTTGCGCGACCGCTTCGCCTCCCGCAAGCGGGCTGACGCCCGGAACCGCCAACGACGCGAGCCCCGCCGTCGCTGTTCGGCAGAGGAAGTCGCGGCGAGTGAGGACGTCCGGATTCCCGCTTCCTCTTTCCGGTAGCCCGAAGGGTAACGTCGACAATGCCATCCCTGTCTCCAACGGACCGCCTTCGACTGCCTGAGCCGTCGCAGGCCCCGGGACGCTTGAATGAGAGCGGTGGTGTCGGACGATACCGCAGCCTGCATTCAGTCGATGAACCGATCCTTCAACTCGCTGCTCGGCAACCAGCATTGGCCTTTCTTTCCGAACCAATG
>JACCRJ010000480.1 GCA_013813615.1 Lautropia sp.
GTCGCCAACCAGGGTTTGCGGAATCTCCCGGGTATGTGTAGTCGCCCCCTTGGAAAAAGACTGTAAATCTCCCATCGATGCGCAAGTCGGCGTGCGTTAATCGTCATGGCGGTCCGGTTCCATACCCCTTCCTCTGCCTTGACAGGTCAAGGTATGCGCCGAACGCGGAAAAAGTTATCCTTGGTTGCCGATCTTCAACAGGAGCCGACTGCCGGGGTGCTCGCGACCGAGCGGCGACGCCTGTTGGTACATAATGAAACAGGCACCGTCTGTCACAATTGAACCCCGTGCGCCTGCCGTGGATCTTCATGTCAATCCCAACCGAGCCAATTGGAAGCATTCCCCGGCCCCTGGAGCTGATTGATGCCCTGCAGGGCAGCGAGAGCGAGGATACTGCTCTCGAACCGCTGTATGAAGAGGCCGTTCGCGACACGATCCATCGCTTCGAGGCAACCGGCTCGCCGGTCGTGACGGATGGCGAGCAGCGCAAGTATCACAATTTCTGGACGTATTGCGTGCACGGGCTTCCGAACACGGCATCGGACGGGTTCCGGATCCCCTTCGCTGCAGGGCACACGCGGCGCATGCCACGACTCACCCGCGGGCCGTTCCGCTACCAGCGCTACGCGGACGCCTATCTCCGCGAGGCCAGGCGCTTCACGACCATGCCGGTCAAGCAGGCGGTCATCTCGCCATCGGCGCTCAGCTTGATGTATCCGGAAGAGGAACTGCCGGAGTATCCCCGGGACAGGTTCATCAGCGACCTCCTGCACGAGCATGAAACGGAAGTGAGGCGTTGCCTGGATAACGGGGCCCACAAGGTGCAGATCGACTTCACCGAGGGACGCCTGGCGGTGAAGCTGGATCCCGGCGGGAACCTGCTGAACAGCTTCATCCATCTGAACAACCTCGCCCTTTCTCGTTTCACGGATTCTGCAAGGCAGCGGATCGGCGTCCATACGTGTCCGGGTGGAGACCGGGACTCGACCCACAGCGCCGATGTGGATTACGCGGACTTGCTCCCAAGCCTGTTTCAGCTCAAGGCAGGCAACTTCTACGTGGCGCTGGCTGGCGAAAGGGAACCGGAGCGGGTTCTCAGCATCATCCGTCTGCACATGAAGCCGGACCAGCGCATTTTCGTTGGCGTGACCGCGCCGATCGATCCACGCATCGAGACGCCCGAAGAGGTCCGGGATCGCGTCCTGCAGGCCGCCTCCTACATCCCGGTGTCGCAGCTCGGGACCACGGATGACTGCGGGTTCGCTCCCTTTTGCGACGATTCCTCAACCAGCCGCGATACGGCCTTTGCCAAGATTCGCGCCCGCGTGGTGGGTACCGAACTTGCAGCCAGGTCACTCGGGTTAGGCTGATGGTCGGAGAAAGGCCCGAGGAGGACGTGCTGCGGGCGGTGGCCCTGCGCAACGCCACAGCCATCCTGCTTGCTCGCCAGCAGGCGGAGGAAGCGCTACTGCAGGCCAGGGATGCACTTGAAGTACGCACCCGCGAGCTGACTCATTCGCTGTCGCTGATGCGTGCGACGCTCGAAGCAACTGCTGATGGAATCCTGGTCACCGACAGCGAAGGTCGCGTCGCAGCGTTCAATGAAGCGTGCCTGAGGCTGTGCGGGCTAGCGCGGGAATCGATCCAGAACGTTCCGTACAGGGAGGTGGTGCGGCTGCTGTCACTGCGCAGCCGTGAACCGGAGCGGCTCGCTCAATTGAGTCCGCAGCTGCTTGGGTCACCGACCGCCGAACCCTGGAAGGCGGTCGAGATGACCGACGGACAGGTGGTCGAGGTCTCCTCGCATCCCCAGAAAGTCGACGGACAGGTCGTAGGTCGGGTTTGGAGCTTCAGGGACGTCACCGACCGGAATGCCGCGGAGGATGCGTTTCGCGAGGAAGCCAGGGTCCTGGACCTCCTGAATCGCACAGGCATCGCGATCGCCTCCACGCTGGATCTGGCCGCACTCCTGCAGAAGGTCACGGATGCCGCCACCGAGATGAGCGGTGCGGAGATGGGCGCTTTCTTCTACAGCACGACGGATGAAGCAGGCGAGTCGTTCCGCCTGTACACGCTGTCCGGCGCCAAGCGCGAAACCTTCGAGCCTTTCGGCCAACCCCGAGCGACGCCGCTTTTCGGCCCTACCTTCAAGGGGCAACCTCCGGTGCGCTGCGATGACGTGCTGCAGGACGAACGCTATGGCCGCTGGTTACCGCACCGCGGCATGCCCGCGGGTCACCCCCCGGTGCGCAGCTTCCTTGCAGTGCCCGTCGCATCGCGCGGAGGACAGCCGGTGGGCGGCCTTTTCTTTGGGCACTCCAAGGTCGGCGTCTTCACCGAGCGCATAGAACGAATGGTGGTCGGGATCGCGGCGCAGGCTGCTGTTGCCATTGACAACGCCCGCCTGCTGGAAGAAACGAAAAGGACCGCTCAGGAAAGAGAGCGTCGGCTGGAGTCTGAGCAGACGGCACGGGTCGAGATTGCCCGGGTGAGCCAGCTGAAGGACGAATTCCTTGCAACGCTGTCCCATGAGTTACGCACGCCCCTGACCGCGATATTGGGATGGGCCAAGCTGCTGCTGCGCCCGGATGCCGGATCGCAGCTGCTGGGGCGGGGGCTGGAGACCATCGAAAGGAATGCTGTTGCGCAGGCGAGGTTGATCGAAGACCTGCTGGACATGAACCGCATCATCTCGGGCAAGGTCCGACTGAATGTCCAGCCGACCGACCTGGCGCGCGTCGTCGAAGCGGCCGTCGATTCGATCCGCCCTTCGGCAGACGGCAAAGAACTGCGCGTTACCGTGCGACTGGATCCTTCACCGCCGATAGTCGGTGACCCCGACCGCCTGCAGCAGGTGGTCTGGAACCTCCTGAGCAATGCCGTGAAGTTCACCCCGCGAGGGGGCAGTATCGCCGTCTCCCTGAAGCAGCTGCAGTCGAATCTGGAGGTGACCGTCAGCGACTCCGGCATCGGACTGTCGCGGGAGTTCCAGCCGCACGCGTTCGATCGCTTCAGGCAGGTCGATTCCTCCACGACGCGAAGCTATGGCGGGCTCGGCCTCGGACTGTCGATCGTGAAGCAACTGGTGGAGTTGCATGGTGGCAGCGTGCGGGTGACAAGCGATGGAGAGGGCCTTGGGTCGGCCTTCACCGTCTGCCTTCCCGCGATGGCACATCTGCCGCATCGGGAAGATGAACATGCTGCACCCGGCGCAAGCCGGGGAGCCGCTCCGGCTGGCGTCAACCTGCGCGGTTTGAAGATCCTGGTGGTGGATGACGAGGACGATACTCGTGATCTCATCCGGCAGGTGCTCAGCGTATGCGGAGCCGAAGTGCACGCCGCGTCTTCGGCTGCCGAAGGATTGTCGAAGTTGCAGCACCTCCGGCCGGACCTGCTGGTAAGCGATATCGGGATGCCGGAACGGGACGGCTACCAGTTCATACGGGACGTGCGGGGGTTGGATACACAGCACGGCGGGAAAACCCCGGCAGTCGCCTTGACTGCCTATGCGAGATCCGAGGACCGTACGCGCGCGATGCTGGGCGGGTATCAGGTCCACGTTTCCAAACCCATCGATCCGGAAGAATTCCTCGCAACCATCGCGAGCCTTGCCGGTCGCGTCGGCTGAGGGTGCGCTCCTAGCGAGCCGCGCTGCGCAAGGCGCTGACCCGCTTCCAGAGCCGTGTCTTCATGAGCTGCAGCTTCTTGTTCTCCATCTCCGAAAGCTGCCCGGCACAGAGCCTGATCTCCGCTTCCCAATGCGTCATCTCCATCCGTGAACGGATCCGGGCACCGCGCGCTTTCATGTCGTAGTAGAGATCGCAATACTCGCCGCAGAGTTCACGGATGTAGTCGAACGAGCGCCGGTGGATCGGGCAGGGTCCGAGCTCCCGGATGGCGTTCTGATGCTCCTGCGTCGCATAGCCCTTGTGGCTCGCGAAGCCGTAACCCGGATAGGTGGCGTCGAGTTCGGTCATCAGACCATCCCGGCACACCTTTGCGACGATCGACGCGGAGGCGATCGAAAAATTGATGCCGTCCCCCTTGTCGAAGCTGCTCTGCGGCTGCACGACCTGCGGAATGGTGCGGCTGTCCACCAGCACGTGCTGCGGCACGATCGACAGGTTGGCGAGCGCAAGCTGCATGGCGTGCAGGCCAGCGTGGTAGATGTTGAGGCGATCGATGTCCGCTACCTCGACGATGCCCAGGCCGATGGCGGCAGCCTTGCTGCGGATGTCCTGGTCGAGGCGGCGCCGGCTCTTCTCGTCGAGCGCCTTGGAATCGTCGATGCCGGCGATTTCCGTGTCCGGCGGAAAAACCACCGCAGCCGCCACCACCGGCCCCGCGAGCGGCCCCATCCCCACCTCGTCGACGCCGGCGACATGCATCACGCCCGCTTTCCACAGGATCCGCTCGAAGTGCAGCATCGCATCCGACCGCTGCCGCTCCTTCCTCTGATCCTGGAAGCGCTTCTCCAGCGCCTTGTACAGCTTCTGAGCCCCCGTGCGCGAATCGCGCTGAAGCCTGCGCAGGACCTGCGCAGAGACGACCGCGGCGGGAGCGCCGTACCGCTCCTGGAGTTCCTTCAGCGAGAGCTCGACAAGGGTGCGCGTCGCCATGAATCATGATCGCAGATCGTTGAGGTGGCCGATTGTACAAAACACGGTCCGAGGCTCCGGCGCTAGTATCATCGGCAGGTGTCCCTACCCGCCATCAGGAACGACCAGTACCAGGAGATCCGCGAGGCGGTGCGCGCGCTGTGTGCCGCGTTTCCGGACGAATACCATCGCGCCGTCGACGAGAAGCGCGGCTATCCGGTGGAGTTCGTCGACGCGCTCACCCGCGCCGGTTGGCTCGCCGCGTTGATTCCGGCAGAGTACGGCGGCTCCGGCCTCGGGCTCGCGGAAGCGTCGGTGATCATGGAAGAGATCAACCGCAGCGGCGGCAACTCCGGCGCCTGCCACGGTCAGATGTACAACATGGGCACGCTGCTGCGCCATGGCTCGGCGGCACAGAAGCAGCGCTACCTGCCGAAGATCGCAGCGGGCGAGCTTCGGCTGCAGTCGATGGGCGTCACAGAGCCGTCCACCGGCACCGACACCACCCGCATCAAGACCACCGCTGTCCGTCGAGGCGACCGTTATGTGATCAACGGGCAGAAGGTGTGGATTTCGCGGGTTCAGCATTCGGACCTGATGATCCTGCTCGCTCGAACCACGCCGCTCGCGGAGGTTGCGCGCAAGAGCGAGGGCATGTCGATCTTCATCGTCGACCTGCACGAGGCCATCGGCAAAGGCCTTGCGGTGCGCCCGATCGCCAACATGGTGAATCACGAAACCAACGAGCTCTTCTTCGAGAACCTGGAGGTCCCGGCGGAGAACCTGATCGGCGAGGAGGGCAAGGGCTTTCGCTACATCCTCGATGGCCTCAACGCCGAACGCACCCTGATTGCAGCCGAATGCATCGGCGACGGCTACTGGTTCATCGATCGCGTCACTCGCTACGTGAAGGACCGGGTGGTGTTCGGGCGACCGATCGGGCAGAACCAGGGCGTGCAATTCCCGATCGCCGAGGCATACATCGAGGTCGAGGCAGCCGACCTGATGCGGTTCAAGGCCTGCGAGCTCTTCGATGCGCATCAGCCCTGCGGCGCCGAAGCCAACATGGCCAAGTACCTGGCCGCCAAGGCTTCCTGGGAAGCGGCCAACGCCTGCCTGCAGTTCCACGGCGGCTTCGGCTTCGCGTGCGAATACGACGTCGAGCGCAAGTTCCGCGAGACCCGCCTTTACCAGGTAGCGCCGATCTCCACCAACCTGATCCTCTCCTATGTGGCCGAGCACGTGCTGGGCCTGCCGAGGAGCTTCTGATGAAGCCGCTGCAGGGCATCACCGTGCTGGCGCTGGAGCATGCGATCGCCGCACCGCTGTGCACCCGCCACCTGGCCGACCAGGGCGCGCGGGTCGTCAAGGTGGAGCGGCCGGGCGCCGGCGACTTCGCGCGCGGCTACGACCAGCGGGTCCGCGGCCTGGCGTCGCATTTTGTCTGGACCAACCGTTCCAAGGAAAGCCTGACGCTTGACCTCAAGCATCCGCAGGCAACCGACGTGCTGGCCAGGCTGCTGCAGGACACCGACGTGCTGGTGCAGAACCTCGCGCCCGGTGCCGCCGCCCGGCTGGGGCTGTCCTACGAGACGCTCGCCGAGCGGTATCCGCGGCTGATCGTCTGCGACATCTCCGGCTACGGCGACGACCCCGATCGGCCCGGCCCGTACCGCGACCGCAAGGCCTACGACCTGCTGATCCAGAGCGAGTCGGGCTTCGTCTCCGTCACAGGCAGCCCGGAAGAACCGGCCAAGGCCGGCTGCTCCATCGCCGACATCGCGGCGGGCATGTATGCCTACAGCAATGTCCTGACGGCGCTGATCGAGCGCGGCCGCACCGGTCGCGGCCGGCGCATCGACGTGTCGATGCTGGAAGCCATGGTGGAGTGGATGGGCTACCCGCTCTACTACGCCTTCGACGGCGCCGCCCCGCCGCCCCGCGCCGGCGCCGCCCACGCCACCATCTTTCCCTACGGCCCTTTTCCAGCCGGCGACGGCGGCACGGTGATGCTGGGCCTTCAGAACGAGCGCGAATGGAAGGCCTTCTGCGCCCAGGTGCTGCTGCAGCCCGAACTGGCCGACGACGCCCGCTTCAGCAGCAATGCCGCCCGCGCCGCTGCCCGCGACGTCCTTCGAGCGCTGATCGTCGAGGGCTTCGCCGGCATGAGCACCCAGGAGGTCCTGGCAAGACTCGACCGGTCGGGCATCGCCAACGCCCAGGTCAACCAGATGGCCCAGGTCTGGGCACATCCGCAATTGCAGGCACGCGGGCGGTGGGTGCAAGTGGACACGCCCGCCGGTCCGATACCTGCCCTGCTGCCGCCCGGCGCCGTCCGGTCCGACACGGTCCGGATGGACGACATACCGGCTCTGGGGCAGCACACGCGAACCATACTCGCCGGGATCGGCTACACCGACGAACAGATCGATCGACTGCAGCGCGACGGCGCGCTCTGAGGACCCACATGCCAAGCACCGAACCCAGCCGCGAACTCGCGGAATTCGCCGCCGGGCTGCGCGCCGAAGACATCCCCGCCGAGGTGCTCGAGCGGACCACGGACCTGTTCCTGGACTGGTTCGGCTCTGCGCTGGCCGGCAAGGCCGCGCGGCCGGTGGAAAGCATCGCCCGCTTCATGCATGCGATGGGTCCGCAGGCGGGGCCGAGCGAAGTCCTCATCGACCGCCGCGGCAGCAGCCCGCTGGTGGCCGCAACGATCAATGCGGCCGCCTCGCACTTCGCCGAACAGGATGATGTCCACAACGGTGCCGTCTTCCACCCTGCCGCGGTGGTGTTCCCGCCGGCGCTCGCGGCAGCCCAGGCCCTGAGGCTTTCCGGCAGGGACCTGCTGGTCGCCGCGGTCGCTGGCTACGAGGTAGGCATCCGCGTCGGCGAGTTCCTCGGGCGTTCTCATTACCGCATCTTTCACACCACCGGCACCGCCGGTACGCTTGCTGCAGCGGCAGCCACCGGCCGGCTGCTCGGCTTGTCCGCGGACGGCATGCAGCATGCGTTCGGCTCTGCCGGCACCCAGTCCGCCGGCCTCTGGGAATTCCTGCGCGACGGCGCGGACTCCAAGCAACTCCATACCGCACATGCCGCCGGCGCCGGGCTCAGCGCCGCCTGGCTCGCGGCCGATGGCTTCACCGCCGCCCGGCACATCCTGGAAGGCGACCGCGGCATGGCCGCCGCCATGTCCAGCGATGCGGAGCCGGCGCGGCTCACCGCCGGCCTGGGCTGCCGCTGGACCGTCCTGGAGACGTCTTTCAAATTCCACGCCTCCTGCCGCCATACCCATCCGGCCGCGGATGCGCTGCTGCAATGCATGCGCACGCAGCGGCTCGAGGCCGCCGACATCCAGCGGGTCACCGCCTTCGTGCACCAGGGCGCCATCGACGTGCTCGGACCGGTCGTCGACCCGCAGACGGTGCACCAGGCGAAGTTCTCGATGGGTACGGTCCTGGGGCTGGCGGCCGTGCATGGCCGGGTCGGGCTGGCGGAATTCGACGCCGGCTTCCGGCATCCGGACGTCATCGCCCTGCGCGACCGGGTGGACATGGTGCTGGATGACGAGGTGGATTCGGCCTACCCGGCACGCTGGATCGGCAAGGTTCAGGTCCGGACGAACGACGGGCGGATACTGCAGGCCCGCGTGGACGAGCCCAAGGGCGATCCGGGCAATACCCTCAGCCGGGAGGAACTCGACGAAAAAGCGATCCGGCTGGCAGGCTATCGCGAGGGGGCGAGCGAGTCGGAGATGCGGGCGGTCATGACCCGGATCCGCAGCCTTGCCGAGACGCCGGTAGTGACGCGCTTCCTGGGCTGACCGCCGGGCAGATTGTCCGCCTGGATTATCCGCCCGGCGAACGGTGGAGCCGACGCCCGATCTGCCTTATCCTTGTGCCTGGCGAAGAATGGAAGACATCGATGGCAAGAACCCTCACTCAGATTAACCGTCAGATCGAGAAGCTGCAGCGCCAGGCAGACGCCTTGAAGGAGCATGAGGTGAAAGGCGTCATCGCCCGGATCAGGACCGCAATCGACCACTATGGGCTGACTGCCAAGGACCTCGGCCTGGCGTCCCGGCGGGCCGGCGCAGCCGCACCCAAGGCGGCGCGACGTTCGCCCGCCCGCAAGACGCTGGCAGTGGGCCAGGCCAGGCCGGTGAAATACCGCGACGAGGCAGGCAACACCTGGAGTGGACTGGGCAAGCGGCCCAACTGGTTCAAGTCAGCGCTGGCCTCCGGCAAGTCGGCTGAAGACCTGGCGGCATGACGCCAGGCGAGTA
>JACCRJ010000485.1 GCA_013813615.1 Lautropia sp.
GCTGCGCACGATCTCGAGGAAGGCGAGCGCATCCGCGTGTTCACCATCCAGGACACCGGCGGCACCACCAGGACCATCGCCCGCGGCATCGAGATGATCAACGAGATGCTGCCGGCTGCCAACCGCGTCGAACGCACCACGGTGCCGGCGTCCAAGCTGGTGGTGGGCCTGCAGTGCGGCGGGTCGGACGGCTACTCGGGCATCACCGCCAACCCCGCGCTGGGCGCGGCGGTCGACCGGCTGGCACGGCAAGGCGGCACGGCCATCCTGTCGGAGACGCCGGAGATCTACGGCGCCGAGCACCTGCTGACCCGGCGGGCCGCGACGCCGGCGATCGGCGAAAAGCTGGTACGCCGCATCGAATGGTGGCAGGACTACTGCGCGCGCAACGGCGCCGCGCTCGACAACAATCCTTCGGCCGGCAACAAGGCTGGCGGGTTGACCACCGTCCTGGAAAAATCCCTCGGCGGGGTGACCAAGGGCGGCACCACCAACCTGGTGGAGGTGTACGAGTACGCCGAGGCGGTGCAGGCGAGCGGCCTGGTGTTCATGGACACCCCCGGCTTCGATCCGATCTCCGCAACCGGCCAGGTGGCCGGCGGCGCCAACCTGATCTGCTTCACCACCGGCCGGGGCTCCGCCTATGGCTGCCAGCCGGCGCCCAGCCTGAAGCTGGCGACGAACAGCGAACTCTGGCGGCGCCAGCAGGACGACATGGACATCAACTGCGGCGAGATCCTCGAAGGCTCGTCGACGATCGACGCCATGGGCGAGCGCATCTTCTGGATGATGCTGGACTGTGCATCCGGCAAGCCGAGTCGCAGCGAGCAGCACGGCTACGGGCAGAACGAGTTCGTGCCGTGGACGGTTGGCGTCGTGACCTGATGACCGGGGCGGGCGACCGATCCACCGGGCCGGCCATCGCCCGCGCCAGCACGCGGGTGATGAACCTCGCCCACCTGGTCACACAGGCGACTCGCCACGGGCCCGACCGGATCGCGCTTGTCTGGGGCGAGCGGCAATGGAGCTGGGCGGATTTCGACCGACGCATCGACGCGATGGCGGCAGCGCTGTCGACCCGCTTCGGCGTCCGCAAGGGGGACCGGATCCTGATCCAGTCCGCCAACTGCAACCAGATGTTCGAATCGATGTTCGCCTGCTTCCGCCTGGGCGCGGTCTGGGTGCCCAGCAACTTCCGGCAGACCGCCGACGACGTCGCCTGGCTCGCCGGAGCCAGCGGGGCAGTGGGCCTGATCTGCGGCGCACCGTTTCCGGAGCATGCTTCCGCCTGCCGCGACCAATGCCCCGGCCTGCGTTTCGTCGTCACCATCGGCAGCGACGGCGAGGACGACTACGACCAGGTGGTCGACGCCTTCAGCGGTCAGCAAGTGCCGCTGGCAGCGGTCGACCGGGACGACCCCTGCTGGTTCTTCTTCACCTCCGGCACCACCGGGCGCCCCAAGGCGGCGGTGCTGACGCACGGTCAGATGGCCTTCGTGGTGACCAACCACCTCTGCGACCTGATGCCCGGGACGACGCCGGAGCAGGACGCCTCGCTGGTGGTCGCTCCCTTGTCCCACGGCGCCGGAATCCACCAGCTGGCGCAGGTGGCGCGCGGGGTAAAGACCATCCTCATGCCGTCCGAGCGCTTCGACGTCGATGCCGCCTGGACACTCGTCGAACGCTGGCGGGTGACCAACCTGTTCACCGTGCCGACGATCCTGAAGATGCTGGTCGAGCATCCCGCCGTCGACGAGCACGACCATGCGTCGCTGCGTTATGTGATCTACGCAGGCGCGCCGATGTACCGCGCCGACCAGCAGCGCGCTCTCGCCAAACTGGGGCCGGTGCTGGTGCAGTACTTCGGCCTCGGCGAGGTCACCGGCAACATCACCGTTCTGCCGCCCGCGCATCATCATCTCGAGGACGGCCCTGAAGCGAGGATCGGAACCTGCGGCTTCGAACGCACCGGGATGCAGGTATCCATCCAGGACGACGCAGGCAACGAACTCGACGCCGGCGCAACCGGCGAGATCTGCGTCATCGGTCCGGCGGTCTTTTCCGGCTACCACGACAACCCGCAGGCGAACGTGAAGGCGTTTCGCAACGGCTGGTTCCGCACCGGCGACCTCGGCCGCCTGGACCCCGACGGTTACCTCTACATCACCGGCCGAGCCTCGGACATGTACATCTCCGGTGGCTCGAACGTCTATCCTCGGGAGATCGAAGACAAGCTGCTGATGCATCCGGACCTCTCGGAGGTTGCGGTGCTCGGCGTGCCGGACTCCACCTGGGGCGAGGTCGGCGTGGCGGTCTGCGTCCTGCGCCCCGGGTCGGAGCTGGAAGAAGCTGCGCTCGCGGCCTGGTTCGACGGCAAGGTCGCGCGCTACAAGAAGCCGAAGCGCTTCTTCTTCTGGGAGGCGCTGCCCAGATCGGCCTACGGGAAGATCACCAAGAAAATGATCCGGGAGGAACTGGTGCGGCGAGGAGAAGTCCCGGCGGACGTCTCTACTCCCGGGAGATGACCCCGCCGGCATGAGGTGCGTCGGCACGAGGCCTGTCGGCATGACGCACCTCGGCATGAGGCCGGTCGCCGCGCTGGAAGATCCGCCTGGCAAGCTGGATGATGTCGTCCACGAAGGTGAACACCACCGGAATGACGAGCAGACTCAGGAAGGTGGACGTCACCAAGCCACCGATCACCGCAACCGCCATCGGCGAGCGGAAGCTCGGGTCCACGCCCAGGCCCATGGCGATCGGCAGCATGCCGGCGCCCATCGCGATGGTCGTCATGACGATGGGGCGGGCCCGCTTGTGGCAGGCGTCGAGCAGCGCCTCGGTGCGGCTCAGGCGGTGGTCCCGGCGGGCGACGATAGCGTACTCCACCAGCAGGATCGAGTTCTTCGTGGCAACGCCCATCAGCATGATCAACCCGATCAGCGAAGGCATCGAAAAGCCCTTGCCGGTGAGCAGGAGCGCGGCGAACGCGCCCCCGATCGACAGCGGCAATGCCGCCAGGATCGTCACCGGCTGCATGAAGTCCTTGAACAGGAGCACCAGCACCGTGTAGATGCAGAAGACGCCGATCAGCATCGCGAGCCCGAAGCTCTCGAACAGCTCCTTCATTCCTTCGACGTCGCCGAGTTCGGCACGTCGCACCGTCGGCGGCAGGTTGACCAGGCTCGGCAGCTTGTCGACCTTGGCCAGCACGTCCCCGAGCGCCTGGCCGTTGAGCTCGATCTCCAGCAGCACGTTGCGGCTGCGGTCGTAGCGGTCGATCTGCGCGGGACCGGAGTCGATTGCCAGCGTAGCGACGCTGGCCAGCGGCACGTTGCCGTTGCGGCCGGGCACGGTCAGCCGCTCGATCACCGACAGGTCGTCGCGCGCCGCCTCCGGTAGCCGGACCATGATCGGCACCTGTCGCCGCGACAGGTTCAGCTTGGGCAGGCTCTGCTCGTAGTCGCCGGCGGTGGCCACCCGCAGGGTGTCGGCGATCGCCTCGGCGGTCACGCCGAGGTCCGCGGCCCGTGCCGGGTCCGGCCGGACCACCAGTTCCGGACGCGTCAGCGCTGCGCTGGAGGTGACGTTGCCCAGGCCGCCCAGCGCCCGCAGTTCCCGCACCACCGCACGGCTGGTCTCGGCGAGGCTGCGGCCGTCGTCGCCGGTCAGCGCCAACGCCAGCTTCTCGCCTGCGCCACCGAAGCCGACGGTGCTGCGGATGCCCGGCACCTGCGTCAGCGCGTCGCGCAGGCGGCTTTCGATCTGCTGTTTGCTGCTGGTGCGCCCGTTGCGCGGCGTGAGGTTCAGCAACAGCGTCGCCTTGCGCGCTTCCGGCGCGCCGCCGGCGGCGAACGGGTCGCCACCGGTCGCACCGCCGCCGATGGCGGTATAGACCTGCCGCACGTCCGGATCGTCCATCAGCCGCACGCGGACCGCTTCCGCGACCCGGTAGGTCTGCTCGAAGGTGCTGCCTGGCGTCAGTTCGACGGTCACCTGGGTTTGCGCCAGGTCGTCCGGCGGAATGAAGCCGGTCGGCAGCAGCGGAATCAGCATCAGCGACAGGACGAAGAAGCCGGCTGCTGCCAGGGAGGTGAGGATACGGTGGCGCAGGCACCAGCGGACCCAGCCGAGGTAGCGGGTCATCAGCCAGCTGTCCTTCGGCTGGTGATCCAGCGGCTTGAGCATGTAAGCCGCCATCATCGGCGTGAGCAGCCGGGCGACAACCAGCGATACGAACACCGCGATGGCGGCGGTCCAGCCGAACTGCTTGAAGAACATGCCCGCGACGCCGGTCATGAAGGCGGTCGGCAGGAACACCGCTACCAGGGTCGCGGTCGTCGCGACCACCGCCAGGCCGATTTCCTCCACCGCCTCCATCGCCGCTTCCTTCGGCGTCTTGCCCATCCCGAGGTGACGCACGATGTTCTCGATCTCCACAATGGCGTCGTCCACCAGGATTCCGACGACCAGCGACATCGACAGCAACGTCACCACGTTGATGGTGAAGCCCATGAAATACATCGCCGCGAACGTCGGGATGATCGACAGCGGCAACGCGGTCGCGGCGACGAAGGTCGCGCGCCAGTCCCGCAGGAACAGGAATACGACGATGACCGCCAGGATGGCGCCTTCGAACAGCAGGTTCATCGAGCCGATGTAGCTCTGCTCGACCGGATCGACGAAGTTGAAGGCCTCGGTGATGGTGACGCCCGGATGGGCTGCGGCCAGTTCACGCAACCGGGATCGCACGCCTTCGGCCACCGTCACCTCGCTGGCGCCGCGGCTGCGGCTGATCTCGAAGCCGACCACCTGTTTGCCGTCGAGAAGGGCTGCCGAACGCCGCTCGGCAACGGTGTCGGTCACCGTAGCCACCTGGTCGAGCCGGACCCGCCGTCCGTCGAGCAGCGATATCTCGAGCCCCGCGATTTCCGCCGCGGTGCCGACGGTGCCGACGGTGCGGATCGACTGCTCACTGCCGCCAATCCCGGCCCGGCCGCCGGAGGACTCCTGCTGGACCTGGCGGATGCGCCGGGAGATCTCGGCCGCGGTGACGTTGAGCGACTGCAGCCGCGCCGGATCGAGCTCCACCCGGATCTCGCGGGAGACGCCGCCCACGCGTGCCACCTTGCCCACACCGCTCACCGTCAGCAGCGCGCGCGTCACGTCGTTGTCGACTAACCAGGACAGCGCCTCTTCATCCATCCGCTCGCTGGCGATGGAGTAGGTCAGCACCGGCATGCCGGCGATGTCGAGCTTGCTGACGATCGGCTCGCGCAGGTCCTGCGGCAGGTCCGAGCGGACCCGGCCGATCGCGTCGCGTACGTCGTCCACCGCTTCGGCAGTGTCCTTCTCCAGCCGGAATTCCGCGGTGATGGTGACGATGCCGTCCTGGATCTTGGCGTAGATGTGCTTTAGCCCGGCGATGCTCGCGATCGAATTCTCGATCTTGCGGGCCACCTCGGTTTCGAGCTGCGTCGGCGCCGCCCCCGGCAGCACCGCCGAGACGATCACCGTCGGCAGCTCGATGTCCGGGAAGTTCTGGATCTTCATCGCCTTGAAGCTCATCAGCCCCAGCAGGGTCAGGAGGATGAACAGCAGCAGCGCCGGAATCGGGTTGCGGATCGACCAGGTCGAGAGGTTCATGATGCTTGTCCCCGAAGGAGCCCCGGCGCTACTTGATGCTCTGCGCAACGGCGACCGTGTCGCCATCCGCGAGGAAGCCCACGCCCGCCTCCACCACCGTCTCGTCGCTCATGAGGCCTTCGGTCACCTCGATGCGCTCGCCCTGGCGGCGGCCGGTCTCGATCTTCGCGAGTGTGACCCGGTTGTCGGCGCCGAGCTTGAACAGGTAGGAAAAGCCGTCGCGCACCAGCACGCTGGCCGCCGGGACGGTCAGCGCCTTGCTGTGACCGAGGTTGAACCGGCCGCGGGCAAACATCCCGGCGCGCAAGCCGCCGTCGACGGTGCCGATGTCGACGTAGACGATGCCCTTGCGGGTCTGCGGATCGATGGTCGGCGCGACGGTCCGCACCCTACCTGAGACGACCGCACCATCTGGCATGGCCAGCTCGACCGGCTGTTTCTCCCGTACCTTGAACAATTCCGTCCCCGGCACTTCGGCGCGCCACTCCAGCCGCCCCTGGCGAATCAACCGGAACAGCTCCTCGCCGACCCGCGCGAGCGCACCGGCGGTAGCCGCCCTCACCGAGATGACGCCGTCGTCCGGCGCGATCACGCTGGTCTGGCTCATGCGCAACTGCTCCGACTTGATGCGCGCTTCGGCCGCCTGAACCCGCGACCGCGCAGTCTGCTCGGCCGTCAGGTACTGGCTGATCTGCTGGGCGCTGATCGCGCCGGAATCCTGAAGCTTGCGGGCGCGCGCCGCGTTGGCGGAAGCCTCTGCAAGTGATGCACGGGCTTCGGCCACAGCGGCCGTCTGCTGGGCCAGGTCGTTGGCGACGGAGGCTGTGCTCAGTGTCGCCAGCGTCTGGCCTTTGGCGACCCGGTCGCCGACGTTCACCAGCACCTCCGCGATCCGAAAACCGCCGAGTTCCGGACTGATCGACACTTCCTGCCAGGCGGCGACGCTGCCGTCGGCATCGAGGCCGGTCTGCCAGTCGAGCACTGTCGGCTTGACGGCGGTGACGGTCATCGCCGGGCGCGACCCAACGGCCGTCGGCGCCGGGACGATCGCTGTTTCGCGCGCGGGCGGCTCGCGGAAATGAAACCACCAGGCGGACACCGCGAGCACGGCCAGCAGCACCAGCACGTTGATCGACCGGGCTACGGCTTTCTTCATGGCGTGCGGATTCCGTTGCGGTTCGCTTCATCGGGAATGATGGGCTCCCAGCCGCCGCCGAGCGCCTTGTAGAGAGAGATCCAGGCGGCGATCCTTTCACTGCGCACCTGCAGCAGGGCCGCCGCCGCGTTGAGCGACGAGCGTCGGGCGTCTTCCTGCTCGAACGCGCTGCCCGCGCCGGTCTCGAAGCGGGTCCGCGCGGCCTTCAAGTACACCTGGAAGCTCTCGGCGGCGCGCTCGGCATCCGCGAGGCGGGCGGTGGCGCTGTCCAGTCGCACCAGCGCCTCCTCCACCTCCTGAACCGCCAGGGCGGCGCGCTGCCGGTAGCCGGCCACCAACTCCTCGAAGCGTCCGCTGCTCTGTTCGACCAGCGCCGCGCGCCGGCCAGCATCGAACACCGGCAGCGACAGCGCCGGGCCGAAGGACCAGGTTGCACCGGTGCCGGTCAGGCCGACCGCGCGAAAGGCCGCGTAGCCGATGGAGCCCGTCAGCCGGATCCGTGGATAACGGTCAGCCTGCGCGATGCCTACCTCGTTCGACGCCGCCACCAGCTCCCGCTCGAGCGAGGCGAGATCCGGTCGCTGCGCCAGCACCGCCGCGGGCACCTGCGTCACAGCCAACAGCGCCGGCTGCGGCAGCCGGCCAGTGCTGGCGGCCAACTGCGCACGCAGAAGATGCTCAGGCTGCGCCGTCAGCGTCACCAGCGACTTGACGAGCAGGTCGCACTGGCCCTGCTGAGCACGCGCCCGATTGCTGGATTCGGCCGACGCAGCGGTGATCAGGGCGGCATCCGCCGGTGACGAGAAACCGCTGCGCACCTTGCGCCGGGTCAGGTCCAGCACCACCCGCTGCGACGCGAGGTCCTGCCGGTAGACCTGCAGCAACGCCTCGCACCCGCGCAGGTTACTGTAGGCAGCGGCAACCTCGGCCGCCAGGCTGATGCGGGCATCGTGCCATTCCGCCGTGCGCGCCTCCAGGCGGGCCAGCGCCGCCTCGCGGGTGCGGCGGTTGGCGCCGAAGAGATCGAGTTCCCACAACGCGTCCAGCGACACAGCGCCGATCGTGGCGGCCACCGACGGCGGCTCC
>JACCRJ010000502.1 GCA_013813615.1 Lautropia sp.
TGTTATGACGATGGGCGTGCGGCTGCCTGCGGCCCTGTCTTCCTGATCACTGGCGCCTGAATGACCCTGTACGTCTCGGAAATCCGTCACCGGCCGTTTTCTCAAACTGCCCGCCAGTACCTGCAACTGACAAAGCCGCGCGTTGTTCTGCTGGCGGTCTTCTGCGCAATCATCGGGATGTTCCTCGCGACGGACGCCATGGTGCCGTGGACGGTCCTGATGTCCGGCACCGCGGGCATCACCCTGCTGGCCGCCTCCGGATTCGTGCTGAACTGCCTGATCGAGAGGCATGTCGACGCCCAGATGCTGCGCACCGCGCACCGCGGTTCGGCCAGGGGTGAGATCAGCATGGGTGCGGGGCTGGTGTTTGCCACGGTCCTGGGCTGCAGCGGGTCCCTGCTGCTATACCTGTTCGTCAATCCGCTGACGATGTGGCTCACGATCGCTACCTTTGTAGCCTACGCGCTCGTCTATACCGTGCTGCTCAAGCCTCGCACGCCGCAGAACATCGTCATCGGTGGCGCCTCGGGCGCCATGCCACCGGTACTGGGGTGGGCCGCCGTCACCAACGACGTCACCGCGCCGGCGCTGGTCCTGTTCTTGATAATCTTCGTCTGGACGCCGCCTCACTTCTGGTCGCTCGCGCTCTACCGCGTGGAAGACTATCGCCGCTCCTGTCTGCCGATGCTGCCGGTCACCCATGGCTCGGCCTTCACCCGGCTGAACGTGCTGCTATACACCGTGATGCTGGTGGTGGTCACGCTGCTGCCATATCTCATCGGCATGAGCGGCGAGTTCTACCTTGTCAGCGCACTGGTGCTTGGCGCGTTGTTCGTAAGGTATGCCTGGCAATTGTGGCGCCGCTACAGCGATGCCCTGGCGCGCAAGACTTTCAGCTTCTCCGTCCTCTACCTGGCTTTGCTCTTCGGCGCATTGCTGATTGACCATTATCTTTGATGCAGCGAGATCATTCCCTTCCGCTACCGGTGCCGCGGCGTCGGCAGTTCAGCGCACTGGGGCTCGCTGCCGGCGTGGCCTTCGTCCTCGGCACCACGCTGGCGGGATGCAAGGACGAGACGCCGTCCTTCAAGTCGACCGACATCACCGGCGCGGACTATGGGAAGCGGCTTACGCTGACCAACGTCAGCACCGGCAAGCCCACGTCGTTGGAGGATTTCCGTGGCAAGCTGGTGATGGTGTTCTTCGGTTTCACGCATTGCCCGGACGTCTGCCCGACCACCTTGTCGAAAGCCGCAGAAGTCCGGAAGGCGCTCGGCCCGGAGGCGGACAGGCTGCAGGTGCTGTTCGTGACGGTTGATCCGGAACGCGATACGCCGGAGGCGCTGGCCAAATATGTCCCCGCCTTCGACCCCAGTTTCATCGGCCTTCGCGGAGACGACGATGAGACCCGGAAGGCCGCGCGAGAGTTCAAGGTGTTCTTCCAGAAAGTCCCGAACCGGGATGGCACCAGCTACAACGTCGATCACACGGCTGCCTCCTACATTCTCGACACCGAAGGCCGGCTGCGCCTTTTCGTCCGTCACACCCAGCCCGTGGAGGAGATCGTCGGCGACCTCAGGCAGCTGATCTAGACGCGGTTGCTCGACCCGAAGCGACACACCGCTAAATCGAACGCATCAACCTGCAAGCGAGACCGTAGAATCCGGCGTGCAGGCGGCTACCGCGCTGCGCTTGGATGCTTTGCCTGAATGAGGCACACTTTGTCAGTGGGTCTTCACTGCACAGGTCTTTGCTGATGCAGGCTAAGGATATTCATGATTATGGTGACCAGATGGTGAAACCTCGCGTCTTGGAGCAAGCCCGGTGAGCGGCCTCTGGTGGCTGATCATCGGCTTGTTGGCGGGATGGTTGATCGAGCTTGCCATCGATTACCGGTACTGGCGCCGCCAAGCGCAGGTCGAGGCGCAGCGCCTGGCGGAGCAGGAAGCCGCGCTGGACGCGCGTGCGCAGTTGCTGGGTGAGAAGCAGGCCGCGCAGCACCAGCGGGACGAGGAGCTCACCGCGCTGCAGACAGCGCTGGCTGCCAAGGACGCGGAACTGCTGGCCCAGGCCCAGCGCACTGACGAGCGGGCCGAGGAAGTCAGCCACCTGGAACAGGCGATGGACAAGCGCCGGGCGGACCTCGACCGGATGGGCCTCACGCTCAACGAGCGCGAAAAGGACATCGCAGCCCGCAACCATGCGTTGAAGGCCGGCGAGGCGGACTATGCAACCCGGTTGGAGACGTTGCAGGCATCCGAGGCCGATGTGACCCGGCGGGTGGCGGTCGTCTCAAACCGCGAGTCCGCCATGCAGAACTGGGAAGCGAGAATCCTGGCGCGCGAACACGAGGTCGGCGACAAGGAGACGGAACTGGTGCGTCAGGCAGCCACCGCTGCGGACCTGCGCGCTACCGTGGGGGCGATGAAGGAGCTCGTCGCGCGTCAGTACCGTACGGCCGAGGGCGCCGATGACCTGCGGGCGATAGAAGGCATCGACGACCAGATCGCCGACCTGCTCCGGAAGGCCGGAATCGAAACCTTCGAGCGCCTGTCGGAGACATCGCTTGGTGAGCTCACCCGGACCCTGGAGGGCGGCGGTTCGCGCTTTGGCCTCGCCGACCCGCTGAGCTGGGCGGAGCAGGCCGAGCACCTGGTCAGCGGCGACTTCGTCGGCTTGGAGCGAATGAAGGAGGAGTTGCGCGGCGGCAGGCCCCGTGATGCCGAATCCCTGGAGCCCCCCGTCGCGCAATCGGCTGCAGACGCGTCGCAGCTTCTGATCGCGGGGAGCACCGGGGAGAGCACCGGGCAGGGTGCCGGGCAAGGTGCTGCGGAGGGTGGTGCGGAGGGTGCCGGCAGTGGCCAGGACATCGGCGCTGGTGCCGAGGCTGCGGCTGCAATCGGCAGCGGCGCGTCGGGTGACGGGGCGACTGACCGGTCGCCGGAAGGCATGGAGCAGGCGGAGCGAGAGGCCGAAGAGGCTGCTTCGGCCTCGCACGGCCCGCTGTTCCAAGCTGCTGCGGGCCGGGCCGGCGACAGGGGCCGGCGCAAGCACCGTCGCTAGCGCCTGAATGGACAATCAGTACGGCAGGCCTGCTGAATCCGTCAGGCGCTTCTCCTTCATCAAATGGAGCGTCGCCGGGCTTCTCCTCGCGGTGCTGCTGCTCACCTGGCTTGCCCGGCCGGATACGCCCGCCAACGCGCCGGCAATCCCTTCCGACGCGGCGCGTTCTGCTGGAGAGCAGCCAGCGTCCGCGCCGACGCGCGGCTCGGCTGGCGCCCGCGGCGGTGCGCCGACATCTCTCGCAATCGAGCTCGCCGGAGACGGCAGCCTGAAGGTGCACGGCATGGTGGCCGACGAGTCCACCCGCAACCAGTGGCTGAACGAGATCCGGGTCGGTGCGCAGAGTGCGCGAGTCACCGATGAGTTGCGGGTCGGGGCGGTGTCTCCGGCGGCTTCCGGTTGGGCAGCACAGTTGAGCGGCCTGGTGGCGGTGATGCGCGAGCGCCGGCTTGCAGGCCTGCGGGTCGACGGTGACAGGGTCCTGCTCAAGGGAGCGGTGGGAAACACAGCCGATAAGGGCGAAATCGAAAAGATGATCCAGGCCCAGCTGCCCCCAGGCTTCCGGCTGGAGAACCAGCTTGCCGTCGGTCCGCTTGCCGCAGGCACTCCGACGGGGGCGGCGGGGAGTACGGCAGGCGCGGCAGGCGCAGCAGGTGGTGCCGCTTCAGCGCCCGCCCCCGATTCGTCTCAGAAGTACGTCAGAGGAGGCGATAGCGCTGCCGCCGCTGCACCGCGGGCGGATACCGACAGGCTGGCGCAAGGCAGCGCCGCACGCTCCTCCGT
>JACCRJ010000507.1 GCA_013813615.1 Lautropia sp.
GGGCAGGATCGAGCCGTTTCCGACAGTGACCGACCTGAAGCCCTACTCCGCGGAGTTCGTGCGCGGCTGGACGGTGGAGCGCTACCGGATCGACCTGCATCAGGCGCAGGCGCTGAACGAGCAGGAGATGCAGGAAAAGCTGCGGGCGCTTTGCGCTCAGCAGGTTCCCGGCGACACGCTGCGCAACCTGGAGGTGGAAGCCAGCTATCAGGGGCGCACCTTCAAGCACATACTGGTACCGGTGTGGCTGGTCAACTACACCTATGGCAGGCGCACCTTCCAGATCGTCGCCAACGGCTACACCGGCGCCATCGCCGGAGAGCAGCCGTACAGTTGGGTCAAGATCACCTTGGCAGTGATCCTGGGGCTGATCGTCCTGGCGATCCTGTCGCTGTATTCGCAGTAACCGACAGGCTCCTTAACGCCCTGACAGGGCCAGGTTCACGCCCAGCGCCGCAAAGATCCCGGCAAAGCCCCGCTGGATCCAGCGCCGGATCCGCGCAGACCCCGCCACCGTGGCCCGGAGCCGGTGAGCCATGACGCCGTAGACCACGAAGACCACGAAGGTCATCGCCATGAAGAGGCCGCTCAGAACCAGCATCTGAAGCAGCGGCGAGCCGAACGCCGGATTGACGAACTGCGGCAGGAAGGCGAGGAAGAAGATCGACAGCTTCGGATTCAGGATGTTCAGCAGAAAGCCGCGGATGACGATGCGCCGCCCGCTGGCCTCGCCGGCCGGCTTGTCGAAGGCGAACGGCTCGTCCTGGCGCCACATCGTCCAGGCGAGGTACAGGAGATAGGCGACGCCGAGGAACTTCACCAGGCTGAACGCGACCGCGCTCATGTGCAGGATGGCCGCCAGTCCCATCACCGTCGCAGCCAGGTGCGGAACGATCCCCGCGGTGCATCCCACCGCCGCAGCGACGCTGGCGCGCCAGCCCAGAAGCAGGCCGGTTGACACGGTGTAGACGACACCGGTGCCGGGTATCAGCACAACCACCAGCGAGGTCAGCAGGAAGTCCATCGTGATCATCCGGATGCTCCTTGCTTGAAGGCGGTGACTTCGATCTCGATCTTCATGCGCGGGTCTGCCAGGCCGGCGGCGATCATCATGGCGGCCGGCCGGACGGTCCCGAAATACTTGCGCAGCACCGGCCAGCACTGCTCGAAGGCGCCGGCGTCTGGCAGGACGTACGTCACCCGCACGACATCCTGCAGACCGGCGCCTGCTTCGCGCAACGCCGACTCGATGTTCTGCAGGCATTGCTCCGCCTGCTCGAGCAGGCTGTCGGAAATGGTCATCGTGCGGTAGTCGAAGCCGGTGGTGCCGGAGACGAAGACCCAGTCGCCTGCCACGACGGCGCGGGAGTAGGCGATGGAGTCTTCGAAGGTGGAGCCTGAGCTGATGAGTCTTCTGGTCATTGCGGATTCCAGGTCACCGGCGCGGCGCCAGCCGCTCGCCGGGCAGGATCTCATAGGGATCCGCCCAGCCCGGCGCCTGGCGAATCCGCTGCAGCCATGTGCCGATGTTCGGATACCTGGCGGCCACTTCATAGCCGCTTTCCTCCACCGGGTAGTAGAGGTAGCCGCAGAGGGAGAAATCCGCGATCGTGATCTCGCCGCCGACCATGTAGGCCCGCGTCTTCAGGTGCGCATCCACGATGCCGAAGGCATTGTCGAGCCTCCCGCGTAGCCAGCCCATTACGGCAGGGTCCGGCTCCGCCGGCCCGAAGGCCTTCAGGAAACGGTAACTCGCAAAGTAGCTGGTGAACTTGTGGTTGTCGAACAGGAGCCAGCGAAGGATTTCCAGCGCTTCGTCTTCCGAGCGGCCGCCGTATGCACCGTGCTTGCGGGCGAGGTAGGTGAGGATGGCGCCCGACTGCGTCAGGCGACGGCTCCCGTCGTCGAGGACCGGAACCTCGCCCATCTCATTGGTTGCCGTGCGCCACTCGCCGGTGCGGGTGACGCCGTCCATGAAGGCCACGAACTCGGGCTGCCAGGGATGGCCCAGCGCCCGAAGCAGCAGTGCAACCTTGTAGGTGCTACCAGATTGGCAGAAGCCATGGAGTCGGTACATGTCGGCGCTCGCTCAGCTCATGGACCCGTGTGGGGCTCCCTTCTGGCGCGGATCATAGCGTGAAGCGCCACCCGAGGTACGTTTGATCCAAGTTCCGGACAGGCCGCAACTCGCCTTCGATCGAGCTCACGCCGGGGAAGGGGGCCTCTCAGCGCTCGGCGAGGATGATGTGCGCCTGGATCTTTCCGTCCACCGGCCCCACGCCGAACTGCCGGGTGATCGCCTGGGCTGCGAAGTCGGTCGCTTCTTCCAACCCCGCGCCTAGCGCCTCGATCTCGCTGCGTAGGGGGGTTCCCTGGCAATAGGCGAGGGCGGGTATCCAGGACGACGCGGCCCTGCTTCGCGCGGCGAGCGTCTCGAATCGGGGTTGCATCGGGAAGCCCGCCTGTTCCAGGTCTCGCTCTATGTCCGTGCGGCGGTGGTAGCCGTGTGGCGTTCTGGCCAGGAATCGTGGGGGCGCCTGGGGCAAGAGTGACTCGAGCGCCAGAGTCACGGTGTGGGCGAATTCGTTATCCTCGATCCGGTCCCACACATCGAACAGGAACGCGCCACCCGGCTTGAGGACGCGCCTTGCCTCGGAGAACGCCTTCGACTTGTCGGGAAAGAACATGACCCCGAACTGGCAAAC
>JACCRJ010000508.1 GCA_013813615.1 Lautropia sp.
TAAACCTGACGGGTGCCGCTGCACAGGAAGCCGTTCGGCAGGCGCGCGCGATCGTCTGGTAGAGTTCGGCAGACGCGTGCGGAGGGGACATGGCCAGTGCAGCGGACAGGGCAGGGGAAGGGGAAGGGGCAGGGGCAGGTGGTGGACGCAGGCGGCTCCATTTCTACCGCGAGATGCTGCGCATCCGCTACTTCGAGGAAGCGGCGATCCGGGGCATGAAGGAACAGCTGGTGCTGGGAGCGATACACCCGTCGATCGGACAGGAGGCGGTGGCCGTCGGCGTCTGCGCCAACCTGGAGAACACCGACATCGTGCTCTCGACACACCGGGGCCACGGGCACACCCTGGCGAAGGGCGCGCAGCTGCAGCCGATGATGCGGGAGCTGTTCGGCAAGGAAGGCGGCTATTGCCGGGGCAAGGGCGGCTCGATGCACATCGCCGACTTCTCGGTCGGGATGCTCGGCGCCAACGGCGTGGTCGGCGCCAATATCGTCATCGCCACCGGCGCCGCGCATGCGATCCGGCTGCGGCGCTCGCGCGAGATCGTCGCCTGTTTCTTCGGCGACGGCGCAACCAACCGCGGCCCCTTCCTGGAAGGCCTCAACTGGGCCAGCATCCACGGCCTGGCGATCCTGTTCGTCTGCGAGAACAACGGCTTTGCCGCCACTACGAGAACGACCGCGTTGAGCGCCGGCGAAGGCCCTTCCGCCCGTGCGCGCAGCCTCGGAATCGAGACGATGGACGTCGACGGCAACGATGTCGTCGAGGTCGACAAGGTCGCCGCCCGTGCGGTTGCCGAGATACGGGCCGGCGGCGGCCCGCGCTTCCTGCATGTGCGCACCTACCGCCTGACCGGGCACACCGCTGCCGACGCGGCTGCCTACCGGGCGCAGACCGAAGTGGACGAGCGCCTCAAGGACGAGCCGATCGGCCGGCTGCGGGCGCAACTGCTGCAGCAGGAGGGCATCACCGAGGCGGTGCTGGAGGAGGTGGCACGCAGCATCCGGGAGGCCGTCGATGCGGCCTATGCGGATGCCCGCGACGCGCCGTACCCGCCTGCTTCGGCGGCCTTCGACGATGTGCAGGACGTGGGCGATCCACGGCAGGAGGCGTACTGATGGCGGTGATGACCTATCTGGAGGCGTCGCGGCAGGCGCTCATCGAGGAGATGCGCCGCGACGAGCGGGTCTGGGCGGTCGGCGAGGACCTCGGCCGCGGCGGCGTCTTCGGCCAGTACAAGGGGTTGTCCGACGAGTTCGGCGCCGAACGGATCGCGGATGCCCCGATCTCGGAAGCCTGCATCATGGGCGCGGCAACCGGCGCGGCGATGATGGGGTCGCGCCCGGTGGTGGAGATGCGGTTCTCCGACTTCGCCTTGTGCGCCACCGACGAACTGGTCAACCAGGCGGCGAAGGCGCGCTACATGTTCGGCGGTCAGGCGCGGGTGCCGCTGGTGGTGCGCCAGCCGATCGGCATGTGGCGATCCTCGGCAGCCCAGCACTCCCAGTCGCTCGAGGCCTGGTACGCGCACATCCCGGGTCTGGTGGTGATCTGCCCGTCGACGCCGGCGGACAACAAGGGGCTGCTGAAAAGCGCCATCCGCTGCGACGATCCGGTGGTGTACATGGAACACAAGCTGCTCTGGCCGCTGGAAGGCGAGGTGCCGGACGGCAAGGACAGCCTGGTGCCGATCGGCGAAGCCAAGGTGGTTCGCACCGGCAAGGACCTCACGCTGGTGACCTGGTCGGCGACCGTGCATGTCGCGGTCGAGGCGGCGGCAAAGCTGGCGGAGTCCGGCGTCGATGTCGAAATCATCGACCTGCGCACGCTCTGGCCGTGGGACAAGCGCTGCGTCATGGAGAGCGTGCGGCGCACCGGGCGCCTGCTGGTGGCGCACGAGGCGGTGTCGGTGGCGGGCTTCGGCGCCGAGATCGTTGCGTGCGTCTGCGAAATCCTCTACGACCGGCTGCTGGCCCCACCCGTCCGGGTGGCGGCTCCACGCGTGCATATCGGCTACGCGCCGACGCTGGAGAACGAGGTGCGGGTGACGCCGCAACGGCTGGTCGACGCGGCCATGCGGCTGCTGCGGAAGAACCCTTCCGCAAGAACGACCAGGGACGCGAAATGAAAGACGACATGCGACCGATCGACATGACCGGCGGCGAAGCGCTGGTGAGGATGCTGCTGGCCCACGGCGCCGGTCCGATGTTCGGCATGGGCGGTTTTCAGCTGCTGCCCTTCTACGACGCGGCCCGCCGGCTCGGGCTGAATCATCACCTCATCAACGACGAGCGGGCCGGCGTGTTCGCGGCGGACGCCTATGCCAAGGTCACCGGCAGGGTCGGGCTGGTGGATGCGACGCTCGGGCCCGGTGCGACCAACCTGGTGACCGGGCTGGTGGAGGCGCTGAATTCGGGCACGTCCCTGGTGGCGGTGGTCGGCGACAGCCACCGCGAGCACGCCTGGAAAAACATGACGCAGGAATGCCGGCAGCTCGACATCCTGCGGCCTGCGGTGAAGGAGGTCATCCGCATCGAGACGCTGTCACGGATACCGGAGCTGGTGCGGCGCGCCTTCGCGGTGGCGACCTCCGGCCGGCCGGGCCCGGTGGTGCTGGACGTTCCGGAAGACATTGCGCACGGCGTTCATGGCTACACGCCGGACGCGTGGCAGGCAAACGAGGCGCATGCGTCGATCCCGGCCTTGCGCTGCCGGCCCGATGCGGCGTCGCTGCGGCGGGCGGTGGAGTTGCTCGCCGGTTCGCAGCGTCCGCTGATCCTTGCCGGCGGCGGCGTGCACCTGTCGGGCGCGGCCGAGACGCTGACTGCCTTTGCGCGGGCGCTGAACATTCCGGTGGCGCACACCATGACCGGCAAGGGCGCCATACCCTGCGTCGACGCGCTCAACGCCGGGCTGTTCGGCCGCTACGACCGGATCGCCAACGAGCTCATCGGCGAGTCGGACCTGCTGCTGGTCATCGGCTGCAAACTCGGGGAGATTGCGACCAAGCGCTATACGGTGCCGGCGCGAGGCGCGCGACTGATCCATCTCGACATCAGCGCCGAAGAATTCGATCGCACCCTGGTGCCGACCCTGCGCCTCTGGGGTGACGCCCGTGAAGCGCTGCGGGACCTGGAGGAGGCGCTGAAGCCGCAGGCGCAGGAAATCCGCCAGCGGCTGCAGCCCCATGCAGAGCGGGTGGCGGCCGCGATGAATACCTGGCGCAGGAACGTGATGCCGCGGCTCGAATCCGACGAGACGCCAGTCGCGATGGCGCGGATGCTGCACGAGATCAACCGGGCGTTGCCCGCAGACGGTTTCCTGGTTGCGGACGGCGGCTTCGCCGCCCACTGGGGCGGGCTGCTGTTTGACACCAAGCGGGCCGGGCGCAGCTTCGTGCCAGACCGCGGCTTCGCCTCCATCGGTTACGGGCTGCCGGGCGCCATGGGCATCGCGATGGCGTACCCGGAGCGGAAGGTCTTCGGACTCACCGGCGATGGCGGCTTCAACATGATGATCGGCGAACTCGAGACGGCACGCCGGCTGGAACTCGACTTGACGGTGATCGTCGTCAACAACGCCGCCTCCGGCTACGTCAAGGCGTTGCAGCACCTGATGTACGGTGCGGATGCGTACCAGTCGAGCGATCTCGTCGAGACCAACTATGCGAAGGCGGCGGACGCACTCGGCTGCACCGGCATCCGCGTCGAGCGGCCGGAGCAGATGGGGCCGGCGCTGGAGCGGGCGAAGACGCTGACCGGACCGGTCGTGATCGACGTCGTCGTCACCCGCGACCCATCCAAGATGCTGCCGGGTGTGGACAACCGCACCGCGCAGGTGAAGCAGGGCGACCGCGTTGCCTGACGGGAGATCCGCCGCCGCCGCCTGCGTAACGGTGCTCACGGTGCATTCGATCACCAGGGTCGCCGCCGAACATGTCGGCCAGGTGGTGATCGCCGCGTCCCATGGCGGTGTCTACGCCGGCTTCTGCGCAGCCGAGGGCGGGGTGAGGGCGGTGATCTTCAACGACGCCGGTGTCGGCCGCGAGCGCGCCGGCGTTGGCTCGCTCGACTACCTCGAGGGGCTCGGCATCGCCGCGGCCGCCGCCGACAGCCGATCCTGCCGCATCGGCGACGCCGACGACATGCGCGAATGCGGCATCGTCTCTTTCGTCAACGCCACTGCGGCAGCATTGGGTTGCGTGCCAGGGCAGCGCGTTCCGGATTGCGCGGACCGGATGCGCGGGGCTCGCCTGTCGACGACGGCCGTGCCGGCGCGGGCGGAGTCTCGTTACGTGGCGCAGACGGCCCCTGGCGCGCCGCTGGTGATCGTGATGGATTCGGTGTCGCTGGTCCAGCCGTCGGATGCCGGCGCAGTCGTCGTCACCGCCTCCCATGGCGGGCTGCTCGGCGGTGATCCCGCCAGCGCGCTGAAGGTCGACGCACTGGCGGCGGTCTATTGCGATGCCGGCTTCGGCAAGGACCGCGCCGGCGTCACGCGGCTGCCGGCACTGGAGGCGCGCGGCATCGCCGCCGCGACGGTGTCGTCGGACAGCGCCCGCATCGGCGATGGCCAATCGGTGTACGAAGACGGGGTGCTCTCGTGCGTCAACGACAAGGCCGCGTCGCTGGGTATCGCCGTCGGCGACACCGTGCAGGAACTGATCCGCAAGACGCTGGGCGGCGCACGACGCTGAACGGGC
>JACCRJ010000526.1 GCA_013813615.1 Lautropia sp.
GTTGTGGATGCGGCTGCTCTCCGCGGATTGTAGGCATCAGGCAGTCCGGACGGTTGATCTCGGTGCAGCGCCACTTGACCCCGCGTGCAACCCGGCTTCGGGGTTTCCCTGGAAAGCTGCCGGGCGGTGGCAGAATAGCCCAGGCTCAAGGTGATGCCAGGATACTGGGAATGAACAAGTCGATGGCCAGCACCGCGCACTTCAGCCGCGCTTTTCGCCGGCATGTGAGCATGTCCCCCAGCGGACACCGGCGACAGGTCCGCGGGTAAGCAGGCGAGAGGCAATCAGGCGAGCGATGACGGCATCCTGGCTCCCGATCCGACAGCTCGACGGCACCGTTCTGCACGGTATCTTCACCGATATCGACGACACGCTCACCGTCGCCGGCAAGCTGCCCGGCGCCGTCTATCTCGCGCTCGAGCGGCTGCGCAACGCAGGCTTCGCGATCGTGCCGGTCACCGGCCGCTCCGCCGGCTGGGCGCACATGGTGCTGCATCACTGGCCGGTGGAGGCGGTGGTCGCGGAAAGCGGCGGGCTCTGCCTCTATCGGGACGCGGCCGGGGCGCCACGCTGGCTGTACCACGACCACGCGGAGCGCATCGGCGAGGACCGGCGCCGGATCGCCGAGGTTGCGCGGCAGGTGCTGGCTAACTTCCCGGACCTGGCGCTAGCTGACGACAACGCCTTCCGGCTGGTCGACTTCGCCCTCGACCACTGCGAGACGATACCGCCGGTGCCGCAGGCACGGATCGACGCAGCGATCGCGATGTTCCGCGCGCAAGGCCTGCAGGCCCGGGCAAGCAGCGTTCATATCAACGTCTGGCGAGGCGACTTCGACAAAGCCCCGATGTCGCTGCGCTACCTGCAGGAAGTGCGCGGCGCGAGCCTGCCGGCGGAAACCGCCCGCTGGCTGTTCGTCGGCGACGCGCCCAACGACGCCTCGATGTTCGCCAGCTTTCCCTGATCGGTCGGGGTCGCCAATCTTGCGCCACTTGCGGACCGCCTGGCGGTACCGCCGCCCTACCTCACCAGCGCCAGCTACGGCGACGGCTTCATCGAGCTGGCGGAGCACCTGCTGCAGCAGAGGCGCGCCGCGGGCTGAGTGGCGACGTGTTGGGAGGCTGCTTCCCTAGAGCAGGAACCAGCGGCGCCGCAGCCCGTGGTGCAGCAGCAGCCCGGCGATGAGCCCGGCGCCGACATTCCAGATCGTCACCGCGGCGGTCCCCAGCAGTACCGCCCGCTCGAGCTTGTCCCGATTGCTGCCGGCGGTTCCGATCACCATATACAAGCCGACCACGAACAGCATCGCGCCGATGGCCGCAGCCGGGATCAGGCTCAGTGCCGCGACGATCGAAGACCGGAAGAAGACGGCGGCGGCGATGAACAGCAGCCCGAGGGTGGCGACCGCCCAGCCGGTCCTCGCGCCGGAGGCCAGGTAACCGGCGAGCCCGCCGGATCCGTGGCACATCGGCGGCCCGCCGAGCAGCCCGGCCCACAGGTTCATCCAGCCCGTCGACTTCGCGATCCGGCCTTCGTCGACGCTGCTTCGCGGAAAGACTCGCCGGGTTTCCTCGACGATGCCGACCACCGCGTTGCCGAACGTCAAGGGAATCTGCGGCAGCGCCAGCAGCAGCGCGACCAGCCAGAGCTGCGGCGAAGCCCAGTCCGGCGCCGACCACGGCGGCAGCGAGAACTCCACCGGCGCAGTGATCACCCGCGACGCCAGGTCCGGATGACGCCAGGCGCCGACGGCAATCCCGGCAGCCACCACCAGCAGGAACGGCGAGACCCGCGTGCGCGAGTTGAGCGCCAGCAGCGCGACCGCCATCACCGCACCGATCAACCAGTCGGTCTGCAGTTGCCGCAACGCCTCCAGCACCAGTGCGACGCCGACGCCGAGGATCACCCCCTTCGTCACGTTCTTCGGCACCGCGTTGGCGGCCCACTGGGCCAGCCCGGAATAGCTCGCTACCAACCAGAAGACGGCGGTGATCAGCGCGCTCAGGGCCAGGGCCGACGGCGTCACCACGATCTGCTGGCTGGCGTGCGCGGCCGCCGCCGCGCCGATCGCTTTCATCGGCTGCACCGGAATCGGCAGCCGGTAGTAGAGGCCGGTGGCCAGCAGCGCGCCGCCGAACGACAGGAACACGATCCCTGCATCCATGCCGACCACGACGAGGTAGGCGACGATGTAAGGGACCAGGGTGCCCAGGTCGCCGAAAGCACCCGAAACCTCGCGCCGCCAGTCGGGCGCAGGGGCTACCACCGCGGTGGCTGGATCGGACGGCATTGCCATGGCTGCTCGGCGGCGGTGGTGAATTGGCGGCTATGATACCCACCGCGAACACCCCCACGAACAAGTCCAGGAGACATCGACACATGATCAAGTTCTATTACAACGCTGCACCAAATCCGATGAAGGTCGCGCTGCTGCTGGAGGAGCTCGGACTGAGCTACGAGGCGGTGCCGGTGGACACGCGCAAGGGCGAACAGTTCGCCGCCGGCTACCTGGCGATCAACCCCAACGGCAAGGTGCCCGCCTTGGTCGACGGCGACGCGACCGTCTTCGACAGCAATGCCATCCTGCTCTACCTCGCCGACAAGACCCGCCGCTTCGTGCCGCTGGATCCTGCCTCGCCTGCCCGCGCGGAGATGCTCTCGTGGCTGATGTTCGTCGCGACCGGCGTCGGTCCCTTCTCCGGCCAGTCGGTCCATTTCCGCCACTTTGCGCCGGAACCGAAGGCGTACGCGCTCAACCGCTACGACTTCGAGGCGAACCGGTACTGGACGCTGTTGAACGAGCGGCTGGCGCGGAACACCTACATGCTCGGCGACAGCTACGGCATCGTCGACATGGCCGTCTGGGGATGGGCGCGCATGGTGCCCTACGTGCTCGGCTTCGAAGACGCGTGGACGCGGCTGCCGCACGTCAAGCGGCTGCTCGACGAGATCAATGCGCGGCCTGCCGCCGAGCGGGTGGAGAAGCTGCGGACCTCGCACGCGTTCAAGGCCGAGATGGATGCCGACGCGCGCCGCAACATGTTCCCGCAGAACGAGCGGCTTGCCGGCTGAGGCGCGGCAATCGGTTAGCATCGAATCAAGCCGGCAGGTGGACGCCGGCAGGCCCTCAGGAGAGTGACATGACGAAAGTGCTGGTTCCCGTGGACGGTTCCGAACAGTCGCTGCACGCGGTCGACCACGTGATCCAGGGTGCCAGCCATGACGGCGCCGCGCCCGAGGTGCACCTGCTCAACGTGCAGCCGCAGATCCTCTCCGGCCATGCCCGGATGTACCTCAAGAAGGACCTGATCGACGAGTACTACCAGGAGGAAGCGCTCAAGGCGCTGAAGCCGGCCCAGGACAAGCTGGACCAGGCCGGCATCAGGTATGTCGCCAGCCACCAGGTCGGCAACACGCCGGAGATCATCGCCCGGTACATCAAGTCGAAGGGTTGCGACATGGTGGTGATGGGCTCCCGCGGCCTCGGCTCGATGCACGGCATGGTGCTGGGGTCGGTCGCCACCAAGATCCTGCACCTGGTTGACGTGCCGGTCACGCTGGTCAAGTAACGGCCGTCAGAGCACGCCGGAAGCGCCACCATCGAGGTTGATGCTCGTGCCGGTCACGAAGCTTGCCGCCTCCGAGGCGAGGAAGGCGATGACGTTGGCGACCTCCTCCGCCCGCCCCACCCTGCCTAGCGGCACGTTCTTCCCCATCGTTTCGTAGAGCGACTCGACGTCGATGCCGCGTTTCGCGGCGGTCTTCTCGTGCTGCCCTGCCCGGACCAGACCGATGCAGACGGCGTTGACCAGGATGCCGTCGGGCGCGAACTCCTTCGACAACGCCTTCGTCATCGCCAGGCCCGCCGCCCGGGTGACGGTGGTCGGCATCGATCCCGCCGCCGGCTGCTTGGCGCCGATATTGGTGATGTTGACGATGCGCCCGCCGCCCTGCCGCTTCATGTGCGGCAGTACCAGGCGGATCAGGCGGACAGCGCCGAAGAGCTTGAGGTCGAAGTCCGCCTGCCAGGCCTCGTCGGGGGTCGACTCGAATGCGCCGGTGGCCGAGGTGCCGGCGTTGTTCACCAGGATGTCGATACGTCCGAAGGCGCGGACCGCCTCGTCGACGATCCTCGCGGCGGCCTCCGCTCCGGCGACGTCCGCCGGCACCGCCTGCACGCGGCCGCCCGCCTGCCGGATTTCCGCGGCCACCGCATCCAGCCGTTCCTGTCCCCGCGCGCAGATCACCACTTGCGCGCCTTCCGCCGCGAGCCGCTGCGCGGTCGCCTTTCCAATGCCTTGCGTGCCGCCGGTGATGATGGCGACCTTGCCTTCGAGCCCCAGGTTCATGTCGATCTTCCGTGTCGGTTCAGAGTCTTTCAGGACACGTGCAGCTTGACGGCGCCGAGGCTGCCGACTTCGAACTCGACGATGCTGCCCCGAGCCGGAAACTTGGACGTTACCAGGCTGCCGGTGGTGGCCAGGTGGCCGGCAGCGA
>JACCRJ010000538.1 GCA_013813615.1 Lautropia sp.
GTCTTCATGAGCGGCGCGCCGATGGTCAACGCGCTGTCGGCCGGCCAGGTGCTGGCGGAATTCCGCGGACATTCGCCGGCGGACCGCGACAGGCTGGTCCAGGCGCTCGGCGACAAGGCGGTCGTGGTGGAGTCGCCGTGGGTGTGCAGCCTGGTGGTCAGCTTCAACGCCAGCAAGAAGCCGTTCGACGACGCGAGGGTGCGGCGGGCGCTGTCGCTGGCGGTGGATCGCTGGACAGGCGCCCAGGCGCTGCAGAAGATCGCGCTGGTGCGCCACGTCGGCGGTGTCCTGCGCCCTGGCTATGAGCTGGCGACACCGGAGCAGGAACTGGTGAAGCTGCCCGGCTTCTCGCGCGACATCAAAGCGGCGCGCGAGGAGGCGCGCAGGCTGCTCAAGGAAGCCGGCGTCGAGAACCTCAACTTCAAGCTCACCAACCGCAACGTTGCCATGCCGTACACGCCTGTCGGCGTGTTCCTGATCGACCAGTGGCGCCAGATCGGCCTGAACGTGCAGCACGAGCAGCTCGAGACGCGCCTCTATCTGGCCGCACAGCAGCGGGGCAACCCGACCTACGACGCGGCGCTCGACTTCAACTGCGACTTCATGGACGAACCCAACCTGCAGCTGATGAAGTACGTCTCCGCCGACCGCTCGGCGCTCAACTATTCGGGACACACCGATCGCAAGCTCGACGAGCTGTACGACAAGCAGTCCGGCGAACTCGACAAAGCCAAGCGCGCCAGCCTGGTGCGCGAGTTCGAGCGCCAGCTGCTGCAGGAGGCTTATGTCATCCCGACGATCTGGTGGCACCGGATCATCGTCCACCACAAGCAGTTGAAGGGCTGGAACCTCACGCCCAGCCACTACGTGGGCCAGGACCTCACCAACGTCTGGCTGGATCAGTGAACCGGCCGGCAACCTGCGGCTGAAGCGGGAGCAGCGGCTGCTCCCGGCTGCTTCCGGCTGCTCCCGATTCCGTCGGTATCCTTGCGCATGCTCCGCTACATCCTCCAACGACTGCTGATGATGATCCCGACGCTGCTCGGGGTCGCCATCCTGGTCTTCCTGATGCTGCGCCTGATGGGCGGCGACCCGGTGGAAGTGATGCTGCGTGGCGAAGGCGCCAATGTGTCGCAGCAGATCATCGAGGCGGAGCGGGTCCGCCTGGGACTCGACAGGCCGATCATCGTGCAATTCGGCAAGTGGCTGGGCGGCATGGTGACCGGCGACTTCGGCATTTCGATGTGGACCGGCAACCCGGTGTCGCAGGAAATCGCCTCCCGGCTGCAGCTTTCCATCCAGGTGGCGGTGATGGCGACCATCCTCGCGGTGCTGATCGCGATTCCGCTCGGAACGCTGTCGGCCCTCTACAAGGACACGTGGATCGATCATGTGATCCGGGTCGTCTCGATCGCCGGGCTTGGAATCCCCTCCTTCTGGCTCGGGATGATCATCATCCTGCTGCTCCTTTCCTACTTCCAGTGGCACCCGCCGGTGACCTTCACGCCGCTGCTGGAGAACCCGCGGGAAAACCTCTCGCAGCTGATCTGGCCTGCCCTTGCCGTCGGCTACCGCTATTCGGCGGTGGCCACGCGGATGATGCGGTCGACCCTGCTGGAAGTCCTGCAGGAAGACTACATTCGGACCGCCCGCGCCAAAGGCGTGTACGAGCGGCTGGTGGTGATGCGCCATGCGCTCTCCAACGCTATGTTGCCGGTGGTGACCGTCGTCGGCCTGGAATTCGCCTTCCTGATCGGCGGCCTGGTCGTGACGGAGCAGGTCTTCAACCTCAACGGCATCGGCAAGCTGTTCGTGCAGGCGGTGACGCGCAGCGACTTCACGATGGTCCAGTCCCTGGTCCTGCTGGTCGCGGTGTTCTTCATCGTCGTCAACTTCATCATCGACCTGCTGTACGCATGGCTCGATCCACGGATCCGCTACCGCTGATGAGCGCCGTCGCCGACGAGATCAGGATCGACTACAAGGTGCCGCGGCGCCGCCACCCGGTCGCGTCTTTCATCCTGCAGCAGCCGCTCGGCACCACCGGGCTTCTGATCATCGTCCTGATGGCGCTGGCCGCCATCTTCGCGCCGCTGGTGGCGCCTTACGACCCGCTCACCGTCGACTACGCCGGCCTGCTCGCCGCGCCGTCGGCCGAACATCCCCTCGGCACCGACAACTTCGGCCGCGACGTCCTCTCGCGCATCATCTACGGCTCCCAGACTGCGCTGGCCGTCGGCTTCCTGTCGTCGCTGATCGGCTCAACCCTCGGCGCCATCATCGGGGTCACTTCCGCCTATTTCGGCGGCATGACCGACATGGTCATCCAGCGGCTGATGGACATCATCCTGGCGTTCCCGATCATCGTGCTCGCCCTGGCGGTGGTATCGGTGCTCGGCAAGAACGTCGTCTTCGGCATCGACTGGAACCTCATCATCGCCATCGGGCTGCCGATGATTCCGAAGGTGGCGCGGGTGGTGCGTTCCTCCGCGCTCTCGATCCGCGAGATGCCCTACATCGACGCGGCACGCACGGCCGGCTTCTCCCACAGCCGAATCATCTTCCGGCACATCGTTCCCAACGTGGTGGCGCCCTACCTGATCATGCTGACCGCATTCGTCGGGCAGGCCATCCTGCTGGAAGCGTCGCTGTCCTTCCTGGGGCTGGGGGTGACCGAGCCGACCGCTGCCTGGGGGCTGATGCTTTCCGGCTCGGCGATCGACTTCTACCAGCAGGCGCCGTGGATGATCATCTTTCCGGGCGTCGCGATCAGCCTGGCGGTATTCGCCTTCAACCTCTTCGGCGACTCGCTTCGCGACTGGCTCGATCCGCGCATCAAGTTGTGATCCGCTAACATCCGCAGATGGCAGACCTCGACACGATCAGACGCGACACCAGGGTCGTGATGTTCGACCAGTACGGCACCGTCGTCGACATGCAGGCCGGGCTCACCGCCCACGTGACCCCGTACCTGAAGGCGAAGGGCTGGTCCGGCGATCCCGGCTCCTTCGTGACCTGGTGGCGCCGCACCCATTTCGAGAACTCGATGATCGACGCGCTGCTGCACACGACCCATACGTCGTATCGCGAGATCGGACAGCGGGCGGTCGGCTACACGCTCGAGCGGGCAGGAATCCCGCATACCCCGGAGGAGGTCCGGGCGTTGGTGAGCGCGATCGAGCGGCTGGAGCCCTTCCCGGACGTGCCGGCAGCGCTGGCGCGGCTGCAGTCCCGGTTCAGGATCGTGGTGCTGTCCAACGGCGACCCGGACATGCTGGAGACGGCGCGCCGCTATCACCGCATCCCCTTCGACCAGGTCATTTCGGTGGCAGCCGCGGGGTCCTTCAAGCCGCACCGGGTGACCTACCTGAAGGCTGCCGAACTGTGCGGTGTACGGATGGACGAAGTGCTGTTCGTCGCCAACCATGCCTTCGACTGCATCGGCGCCGGGGCTGCCGGCATGCGCACCGCCTTCATCGACCGGCGCAACCGTCCGTTCGGAGAGACGCCGCACCAGCCCGACCTCCGCCTGCCTGACATGAAGGCGCTGGCGGATGCGCTCGTCTGAGATGGCGCCGGCGCACGGGATTCCGGCGGCCCCGACTGCGGGATCAACGGTTCTTGTCTGACTCCCTGGGCGCCTTCAGGAACGCAGCCCGGGAATCGATCGGCGTTCCCTCGATGGTGCTGGCGGCGGGCTATCTCGGCTTCGGCGCCCTCGCCAGCGGCAGCGGCTTTCCTCTCTGGGCCGCGCTTCTGTCCTCCGCAACCATCTTCGCATTGCCCGGCCAGCTGGCGATGCTGGAGATGTCGATCGCAGGCACGGTGCCGACGGCGATCGTCATCACGGTGGGGCTGACCGCGGCGCGCTTCCTGCCGATGACGGTAGCGCTGATGCCGGTCGTGCGGGCGGGCCAGCGTCCAGCCTGGCAGTTGTATCTCGCCGCCCAGCTTCTGGCGATGACCGGGTGGGCAGCCAGCATGCGGCGCTTTCCCGACGTGGCGCCGGCGCACCGCTTCGCCTGGTTCATCGGATTCGCACTGACCAACTGGATGGCGTGCCTGGCCGCGACCGGTGCGGGCTTCGCGCTGGCGGATTCGATGCCGCCACTGGTGCGGCAGGGCCTGGTGTTTGTCGGTCCGCTCTATTTCCTGCTGATACTCACCGGCGAGACACGCACCCGCCAGGGCATCATCGCGCTCGCCTGTGGCGCCGTCATCGGACCCCTGGTCCACCTGGTGTCGCCGCAATGGAGCGTGATGCTCGGCGGCCTGGTGGGCGGCACTCTTGCCTGGGCATGGGCAAGGAGGTCGGCTCGTGGCTGAAGTCCTGCGGGAATCGGTCTCGCCCGCCCACCTGGGGCTGCTGGTGCTGGCCTGCGGCCTCGCCACCTACCTGTGGCGCGGCCTTGGCGTCATGTTGTCCGGCAAGGTGTCCGCTGACGGTGAGTTCTTCACGTGGGCAGGCTGCGTGGCCTACGCCATGATTGCCGGACTCACCGTGCGGATTCTGCTGCTGCCGACGGGCACCCTCTCCACTACGCCTCTGTGGGCGCGTCTGCTGGCCTGCGCACTCGCGCTGGTCCTCTACTTCATCCTGCGCCGCAACCTTTTCGTCGGAATTGCAACCGGCTTCATCGCGCTGGTGGTGGCGGTCTCGGTCACCTGAGCTCGGTTGAACCCGACCAAGGTCTGGCCACCCACTCGGGTCACGGGCTTACGCGCAGGTGACC
>JACCRJ010000615.1 GCA_013813615.1 Lautropia sp.
GCCGCGGCGTAGTTGGCGCACAGCTGCTCGATGTTCGCCCTGCCGCTCTGGTGGACGACCGACGGGCGCCGCTCCGGCGCCATCATGCCCAGCGCCCCCGGCACGACCTGGTTGAAGACCTGCGCACCGAGGCTGCCGCCGACCACCAGCACCCGCAACTGGCCGGTGCGGTTGCGCAGGCGCTGCTCGGGGGGCTCGATCGCCGCGATGGCTGCGGCGACCGGATTGCCGCTCCATTCCGCCTGCGGCAGGGCCTCCGGGAACGCCACCAGGACCCGGCGCGCGACCCGCGCCAGCACCCGGTTGGCCAGTCCGGCGACCGAGTTCTGTTCATGCAGCACCAGTGGCGTGCGCAGCAGCACCGCCATCAGCCCGCCGGGAAAGGTGATGTAGCCGCCCAGCCCGAGCACCACCGCCGGGCTGACCTCGCGCAGGGCCTGCAGCGACTGCCACAGGGCACGCATCAGGTTCAGCGGCAGCAGCAGCGCCGTGCGCAGCCCCTTGCCGCGCAGGCCGCCGAAGCGGACCGCCTTCATCTCGATGCCCCGCTGCGGCACCAGCGTCGCTTCCATGCCCTGGGGGTTGCCGAGCCACACCACCTTCCAGTCGCGCTCGCGCAGCAACTCCGCGACCGCGAGGCCCGGAAAGATGTGGCCACCGGTGCCGCCCGCCATGATCATGATGGTCCTGCCGCAGGGCGCAGGCGCGCTGCCGCCGAGGGGTGCGCCCGGGCTCACAGCACCGTCCCCCTCATCAGCCGGCGGTTCTCGACGTCGATCCTGAGCACGATCGCCAGCGCGACGCAGGTCATCAGGATCGCGCTGCCGCCGAAGCTCAGCAGCGGCAGGGTCAGGCCCTTGGTCGGCAGAAGCCCGAGGTTCACGCCCAGGTTGATGAACGCCTGGATGCCGATCCACAGGCCGATGCCCTGGGCTACCAGGCCGTTGAAGAACAGCTCGAAGGAGATCGCCTGGCGGCCGATCTCGAAGCAGCGGCGGATGATCCAGAAGAACAGGCCGATGACGACGATCATGCCGGCCATTCCCAGTTCCTCGCCGATGATCGCGAACAGGAAATCGGTGTGCGGCTCCGGCAGGTAGTTCAGTTTCGCGACGCCGCCGCCGAGGCCGACGCCGAGCCACTCGCCCTTGCCGATCGCCATCAGCGAATGCGTCAGCTGGTAGCCGCTGCCCTCGGCGTTCTTGCCGGCGAACGGCTCGAGGTAGGCGAAGAAGCGCTGGCGGCGAAACGGCACGAACATGATGAACATCATGAACACGCCGGCGAGCATCGCGCCCATGCCGAAGAACAGCTTCGGGCTCATGCCGCCGAGGAACAGCACGCCCATGGCGACGGATACGATGACCATCAGCGCGCCCAGGTCGGGCTCGCGCATGATCAGGATGCCGACCAGCGCAATCGCGACCGCCATCGGGATGAAGCCGCGCTTGAGCTGGTGCATCAGTTCCTGCTTGCGGGTCGCGTAGTCGGCGACGTAGAGGATCACGAAGAGCTTCATCAGCTCGGTGGGCTGCAGGCTCGTGAAGCCCAGGCTGATCCACCGGTCCGCGCCGCCGGCGCGCCGGCCGACACCGGGCACGAACACCATCACCAGCAGCACGATGCCCAGCACGAAGAGCGGCAGCGCGGCCCGCTGCCAGTGCCTGATCGGCACCGCGAAGGCGATCACCGAGGCGCCGAGCGCGACGCACAGGGAGATGCTGTGCCGGACCAGGTAGTAGGTCGATGCCGCCGAGCCGGGGTCCTTGCGCTCCAGCACCGCGATCGACGCCGAATAGACCATCACCAGGCCCAGCATAAGGAGCAGGCCGACCGCCCAGAGCAGCGCGGCATCGAAATTCTGCACGCCGGTATCGAGCGCACCGCGGGTAAGGTTGCGCAGCAGCGAAGGCTTGTACGCCGGCGTACGGCGGCGTCCGCTCGCGACCGGCCGTGCCACCGCCCGGCGCTCCCCCGCACGGCGGTCGGCGCCGGTGCCTCGGCCGAACCTGAAGAAGCCGTTCAGCACGTTCAGCATGGCTGCCCGGCCTCCTGCGCGAGCCGGGTGACCGCGGCGACGAAAACTTCCGAGCGATGCGGATAGCCCCTGAACATGTCGAAGCTGGCACACGCGGGCGACATCAGCACCGCGTCGCCGGCGGCCGCCTGCTGCGCCGCCTTCTCGACGGCGTCTTCCATGGTGGCGGCATCCTGCAGCGGCACGCCGGTCCTCGCCAGCGCCTGCCTGATCAGCGGCGCATCCCGGCCGATCAGGACGACGGCTCGCGCATGACGGCGCACGGCGGGGGCGAGCGGCGAGAAGTCCTGGCCCTTGCCGAGGCCGCCGGCGATCAGCACGCAGCGCTTGCCGAGCCCCGAGAGTGCGGCAACGGTGGCGCCGACGTTGGTGCCCTTGCTGTCGTCGTAGTACTCGACGTCCTGCACCACCGCCACCAGGCGGCAGCGGTGCGGGCCGGCCTCGAAGTCCCGCAGGCCGCGCAGCATCGGCGCAAGCGCAACCCCCGCGGCGCGCAGCAGCATCAGCGCCGCGAGGGCATTGGCATGGTTGTGCGCGCCATGCAGCCGCAGCGCATCGGCCGGCATCAGCCGGTTCAGATGAAAACCGCCGGCTGTCGCGCCGCGCCGCCGGCGCGCGCCCGAGTCGTCCTCAGGCAGCGCCTCGACCAGCCAGTTCAGCCCGCTGTCGCGCACCACCCCGAATGCCGGCGCCGACGCAGGCGCCGACAAGGAGAAGGAAGCCTGCGCTACCGGACCGGTGGCCCTTGGCACTTTTGCGCGCGCCGTGCGTTTCGGCGCGGCGCCTGCCGCTGCAGCGACGCCGGCAGTCCGTGGATTCACCGCCGCCGGCTCGCCCGGCGAGGCTGGATCCGTCTGGGGGTCGTCGGCGTTGACGACACAGCAGGCCGAGTCCTGGTGGATACGCAGCTTGGCATCGCGGTAGTGCGCCATCGTCTGGTGCCAGTCCAGATGGTCCTGGCTGACGTTCAGCACCACCGAGGCCGTGCAGTGCAGGCGGCTGGCCTCGGCGCAGTTGCCGGCCAGCGCCAGCTGGAAGCTCGACAGCTCCAGCACCCAGATCTGCGGCAGGCGCTCCTGCAGGACGCGTTCTCGAAGCGCCTCCAGCATCGCCGGGCTGATGTTGCCGGCCATCTGCACATCCAGCCCCGCCTCGGCTGCCAGATGCCCCGCAAGCTGCGTCACCGTGGTCTTGCCGTTGGTGCCGGTGATGGCGATTACCCTCGGCCGGTAGCCTTCCTGTGCGCGCCGGGCGAGTTCGTCGGCGAAGAAATCGATCTCGCCCAGGACCGGCAGGCCGGCTTTAACGGCTGCCTGATACAGCGAAGATGCGGCGCCCGCCAGCGGCGACAGCCCTGGACTCCAGGCAAGCAGGTCGGCGCCGCCGGTGGCGGCAAGGGAAAGCTTGCCAAGGACCAGCTTCGCCTGCGGACACTGCGCCAGCAGCGCATCCTTTTGCGGCGGCGCCTCGCGGTCGTCGAGCACCGTCACCTTGGCGCCCTTGAAGGCAGCCCAGCGCGCCATCGCAAGTCCGGACTCGCCCAGCCCGATCACCGCCACATGCCTGTCCTGCAGCTCGACCATCGCTACCTCAGCTTCAAGGAGGAGAGGCCGAACAGCACCAGCATCATGGTCACGATCCAGAAGCGCACGACCACCTGCGATTCCTTCACGCCGCCGATTTCGAAGTGGTGGTGGAGCGGTGCCATGCGGAAAATGCGGCGGCCCTCGCCGTACTTTCGCTTCGTGTACTTGAAGTAGGCGACCTGCATCATCACGGAGATGGTCTCCGCGACGAACACGCCGCCCATGATGAAGAGGACGATCTCCTGGCGCACGATGACGGCGATGGTGCCCAGCGCCGCACCCAGCGCAAGCGCGCCGACGTCGCCCATGAAGACCTGCGCCGGATAGGCGTTGTACCAGAGGAAGGCAAGGCCGGCGCCGGCGATGGCCCCGCACAGCACGATCAGCTCCCCCGCCCCCGGGATGAACGGGATCAGCAGGTAGCGCGAGAACACTGCATTGCCGGTGACATACGCGAAGATCCCGAGCGCAGAGCCGACCAGCACCGCCGGCATGATGGCGAGTCCGTCGGCGCCGTCGGTCAGGTTGACGGCATTGCTGGTGCCGACGATGACGAAGTAGGTCAGCGTGATGAAGCCGAAGACGCCCATCGGATAGGCAATCTCCTTGAAGAACGGCACGATCAGGTTGGCGTTGGAGGGCAGCTCCAGCCGCAACCCGCTCTTGACCCAGAGCACGAACAGGTCCAGCGCCTGGCCGCTGGTCTGGCTGGGAATCGCGAAAGCGAGATAGAAGGCGGCGAACAAGCCGATGCCGCTCTGCCAGAGGTACTTCTCCCGCGCCGACATTCCCTTCGGGTTGCGGTGCACGACCTTGCGGTAGTCGTCGACCCAGCCGACCAGGCCGAAGCCGGTGGTGACCAGCAGCACCAGCCAGACGAAGCGGTTGCCCAGGTCCGCCCACAGCACGGTGGCTAGGCCGACCGAGATCAGGACCAGCACGCCGCCCATCGTCGGGGTGCCGGACTTGATCAGGTGGGTCTGCGGACCGTCGATGCGCACGGCCTGGCCGATCTTCAGCTCCGTCAGGCGGCGGATCACCACCGGCCCGAAGATGAGCCCGATGAACAGTGCGGTCAGCGTGGCCAGCACGGCGCGCAAGGTGATGTAGTTGAACACCGAGAAGGCCCGGTAGTCCTTGGCCAGCCACTGCGTCAGCTCGAGCAGCATCAGTGCGCTCCCTGCGCAGCCGCACCGCCGCCGCCCTGGGGTGCGAGCGTTCCGACCACCCGCTCCATCCGCATGAACCGGGAGCCCTTGACCAGCACGCTGGCGAAACCGCCAGGATGGGCGGCCAGCAGATCACCCATCGACCCGATCAGCGCTTCCACCGACTCGAAGTGCCTGGCCCCGTCGCCGAAGGCCTGCACCGTCTGCCGCGTCATCTCGCCGGCGGCCGCCAGGCTGTCGATGCCGCGCTCGCGGGCGTAGGCGCCCACCTCGTGATGGAACGCCGGCCCCTGCGTCCCCACCTCGCCCATGTCGCCCAGCACCAGCAGGCGCGGGGCAGGCTCGTCCGACAGCACGTCGATGGCGGCCCGCACCGAGTCCGGATTGGCGTTGTAGGTGTCGTCGATCAGTTCGAATCCGCCGGTGCCCTGCAGCCGCCGCAGGCGGCCTGCGACCGGCTGGAACGCCTGCAGGCCGGCGGCGATCGCGTCGAAAGACACGCCCGCGGCATGGGCGCAGGCCGCAGCGGCGAGCGCGTTGCGGATGTTGTGGCGGCCGGCGATGTTGAGCCGGATCTCCAGCGGCCTGCCGTCGATCGACGCGGTGAAGCGGGAGGGCCGCGAGCCGGGATCGGCGTGGACCGCCTGCGCTGTCGTCAGCCCGAACTCGATCGTGCGGCGACCCTTCGCCAGGTCGCGCCAGACGTCGCTGCAGGCATCGTCGCCCGGGAACACCGCGGTGCCGTCGACATCCAGCGCGGCGAGTACCGCGCCGTTCTCGACCGCAGTCGCCGCCGGGCCGCAGAGGAACTCCTGATGCTCCCGCTGGGCATTGTTGACCAGCGCCACGGTCGGCCGCACCAGGCCGGCCAGCCAGGCGATCTCGCCGACGTGGTTCATTCCCAGTTCGATGACGGCCGCCCGATGGCCGGCGCCGAGCGACAGCAGGGTGAGCGGCACCCCGACGTCGTTGTTCAGGTTGCCGCGGGTGGCGAACGCGGCGGAGGCGCCGACATGCGCCGTCAGGATCGACGCGAGCATTTCCTTGACGGTCGTCTTGCCGTTGCTGCCGGTCACCGCGATCACCGGAAAGTGGAAACGCCTGCGCCAGCCGGCCGCGATCCAGCCGAGCGCCTTGCGGGTGTCGGGCACCAGCAGCGCCGGCGGCACCGTGCGCCCGCTCCAGCGCTCGACCATGAGCGCGGCAGCGCCGCCGCTGATCGCGCCGTCCAGGAAGTCGTGCGCGTCGTAGTTGTCGCCGCGCAGCGCGACGAAGAGGTCGCCTGCCTTCACTGTGCGGGTGTCGGTCGAAACCGCCTGCACGGCTTCGGCCCCAGTACCGAGCAGCACTGCCTGGGGCAGCCAGTCGAAGGCCTGGCGCAGGTCAAACATCCGCACCCCCTGCTGTCGTCCCGTGCGGCATGCGTGCGCCGGCAGCTGCCTGTCCGGTACTGCGCGCCTGCAAGGCCAGGTCGGCCTGTTCCACGTCCGAGAACGGATGCCGCGCGCGCGCGATCTCCTGATACTGCTCATGACCCTTTCCGGCGATCAGCACCACGTCGGCCGGCTCTGCTGCCTCCAAGGCGCCGGCGATGGCGCGCGCGCGGTCGGGCTCGACCCGGTGGGGAATGCGGCTCAGCCCCACGCGAAGTTGCGCGAGGATTGCCTCCGGCGCCTCGTCGCGGGGATTGTCGCTGGTGAGCACCAGCAAGTCCGCATGGGCC
>JACCRJ010000624.1 GCA_013813615.1 Lautropia sp.
GTCGTGCTGCAGTCGGGCCGCACGTTTCGCAGGATGTCGCTGGCTTACAGGACATTCGGCACGTTAAATCCAGCTCGCTCGAACGTGATCGTCTATCCCACGTCCTACGCCGCACAGCACTACGACACCCAGTTCATGATAGGCGAGGGCGCTGCGCTGGATCCGTCCAGGTACTTCATCGTGATCCCCAATCTGTTCGGCAATGGCCTGTCCAGTTCGCCGTCCAGTACGCCCTGGCCGGATGTGGGCTCGCCATGAATGCGCTGATGGCGGATGCGGCATTCCAGGACGGCGTCTTCACCCAGCGACCGGTGCGCGGCCTGCGTGCGATGGGCAGGGTCTATGCGGGATGGGCGCTGTCGCAGACGTTCTACCGCGAGGAACTGTGGCGCAGCCTTGGTGCATCTTCGCTGGAAGACTACCTGGTCACCTGCTGGGAGACGAACTTCGCGCGCAGGGATCCGTCAGACCTGCTGGCCCAGTTCCGGACCTGGCAGAACGGCGACATCAGCGCCAATGCGATGTACCAGGGGGATCTTTCCCGCGCGCTGGCAGGCATCAAGGCGCGGACCCTGCTGATGCCGGGCGATCACGACCTGTACTTCCAGGTGGAGGACAACCGCCTGGAAATGCGCCACCTGCGCGACGCCGAACTCCATCCGATCCCTTCGATCTGGGGACATAGGGCCGGAAACCCCCTCACCCAGCCGCAAGACCGCGCTTTCATCGAAGCCCGTGTGAGGGCGCTGCTGGCTGCATGAACCCGCCGTGGCGCGAGCCTTCAAGGGGCTGCACGCGGCCAATTCGCGCCGCCCAGGCAGTGGGCCCGCAGGTTGCGGCGATGGGCATAGTCCTCAGGGCGCCCGTCGGCCGCCTGGCGTTCTGGCCGATGCTTGGCGCGCTCGTCTTGGCTGTCCTCGCCGGGTGCGCGCCGCTACGCCACTACGAGTCGCTCCTCGTGCTGGCAGACGCGGGCGCCGGCCACGGCCCGTCGCGCTGGAAACAGGTTACCGAAGCCCCCCGGCGGGAATTCGTGGCGTTCAACGTGAACGGGCGCGCCCACACCGGCGACCTGTACCTGCCGGCGCACGCCGAGCCGGCTGCCGGCATCGTGCTGGTGCCTGGCGCCGTGCCAGAAGGCAAGGACGATCCGCGCCTGGTGGCCTTCGCCATGACGCTTGCGCGCGCGCGCTTCGCGGTGCTCGCGCCTGAACTCTCCGGTGTGCGGGAATTGCGCGTGCGGCCAACCGACGCCCGGGAGGTGGCCGACGCCTTCGCCTGGTTGGCGAGCAGGCCGGACCTGGCCCCTGGGGGAAGGGCGGGGATCGGCGCGTTCAGCTATGCGGTGGGGCCGGCGGTGCTGGCCGCCCTGGAGCCCGACATTCGCGAGCGGGTGCGCTTCATCATGGCGGTGGGGGGCTATTACGACCTGTTCCGCGCGATCCGCTTCTTCACCACTGGTCACTTCGAGGAGGACGGCAAGAGGGGCTACGTGAAACCGGACGACTACGGCAGGCTGGTGTTCGCCTATGGCGCCAAGGCGTACCTGCCCGCGCCGCGGGACCATGAGCTCATCGAGGCCATCGCCGAACGCAAGCAGCGGGACAGGGCGGCGGAAGTGGCGGATCTGGTCGCCGGGCTTAGCCGGGAAGCCAAGGCCGTGTATGAGGTGGCCGTCAATTCCGATCCGGCGCGCTTTCCGGCGCTGCTCGCCGGGCTGCCAGGCGCCATGCTCGCCGACCTTGACGCCCTGTCCCTGCACAACAAGGATGTCGGACGGCTCGAGGCGCGCCTGCTCCTGGTGCATGGGCGCAACGACAACCTGATTCCGTATTCGGAGAGCCTGGCGCTAGGGCGAGCCGCGCCGGCGGGAAAGGCGAGGGTATGGCTCATCAACCGGGTCCTCGGCCACGTGGACCTGAGCCTCGGCCGAGTGCTCACCTGGCAGTTCGTCAGCGAGGCGTTGCCCGATATCTGGCGAATCTTCCGCGCGGTGGACGCGTTGCTCAGCGAGCGGCACAATGACCCTGCAGCGCCGTGAACGCCGTGAACGCCGTAAGCGCCGTGAGCGACAGGGTGCGTCAAGGCGTGCTGGTGGCGCGAGCTGGGTAACGGCCCGCGCAATCTGCATCAGCGCCGCTCCTTCATCTCGATTTCGATGAACACGAACGGGTGGTCGTTGTCGTTGATCACGTTGTGCTCCACCCCAGTCTGGCGAGTATATGACTGTCCGGCCGTCAACGGGTTGCGGACTTCGCCCTGCGGCGTTTCAAGCAGGAGCGTGCCGGTCGTCATGGGCACCACCACATAGTCCATGCCATGACGGTGGTAGCCGGTTTCAGCGCCGGGCTCGAAGCGCCATTCGGTTACCTTGACGCGCGCATTCTCGATCTGGACGGTGGGTACGGCGGGGGGTCTGTTCATCTGGACGCTGCCTTGGCAAGAACCAGCTGGCATTCTCGCACGCCGGGTTTCGGCCCCGCCCCTGCTCCCGTGGGGCCGGGCATCGATGCATGCGAGGGCGCAGCGGAATCACGAGGACAGCGACCGCCCGAGCTTGCGCAATTGCGACGCACCATCGCCCGACCACGCGCTGCCGTGCATGCATGCAAGCAGCTGGGGGCGCAGGTTGGCAAGCTTGTCGATCAGCGCCGGTGCATTGACGCTGTGTGAAAAATAATCCATATGCCCGCGAAAGGCCTCGCTCGATTCCACGATGTCGTCATGCACCAGCGCCTTGTCGCCGGTGCCGGGCTGGGTGAACAGATCGCCGCAGAACAGCGTGCGTGAGGTTTCGTCGAAGAGATAGCCGCACTCCCAGCCATGCGGCAGGTGGGGCGTGGATTGCCATGTCAGCCTGTGCCGCCCCGTCTCGAGGACCTGTCCATCGGCCAGCCCGATCGGCTCGACATCCACGAGATCACTCACCGAAACCATTGCCGCGATTTCGCTGCACACCGGACGTGCTTGCGGCGCAGCGGCTAGATAGTCGGGCAGAGCACCGCATTCATCCGCCTCGACATGGGAGAAGGCAATGTATCGGAGCTGCTCCAGCGGCATCACCTTTCTGATCTGCTCGCTGACGAGCGGAAAAAGCTTCCGTGGACCCGTATGGAACAGCAATGGCCTTTCGTCCATCAGCAAGTACTGGTTGAACGAGAAGCCCCCGGGGATCAACTCAGGCGGCATAGCCACACTGATCCGGTGCAGGCGAGGTGCGATTTCCGTGATGGATGCGACTGGTGCGTTCATGATCTTTTCCGCGGACCAGGTTGGATGGTTGTCGACGGCGCGGGTCCGAGCGCAGCCATCAACAGATCTGTGAGAATCGCGCGCACACGCCCGCGTTTCAACCCGTGTTGCCGAACCAGCCGCTGCCAGAGGTCGAACGACAGGAGCGACTCCAAGACAGCGGCGTGACTGACTTGCGAACCCTTTAGGTGACGGTCGAGCAGTTGAATGAGCACCCCGGTGAGCTGCGCCCGATGGGTTGCGTTGAGGTCCGCGAGAAATGGAATGGCTGTCTCCTGACGCCACGAAGCCCACGGCTCGAAGTAAGCATGCAGCCGATCCATGGCATTCACCAGGGTCCTGGCCGCCGCGTGCAGGTCGGGCGCAGCCAGAATGGCTGGTACGGGCAGCCCGGGAGCACGCGCCTCGACACACCCTGTGCACGCACTCATCAAAGCTGCTTGCGTCGGGAAATAGCTGTGGACGGTGGGTAGAGAAACCCCCGCGCGTCGAGCGATGTCCGTATAGCTTGTCGCGACAACACCCTTCTCAGCATGAAGCTCGGCCGCCGCCGCTGCGACGCGCTCCTGCCGCTGCAGAATCTGCACCTGTCTGATCCTGGGTGTGTAGCGCCGGGTTGCCATAGGAAGATGCCAACGATCGTATTTTTAGTTTAACTTGCTTTGAGGCAAAAGCAAATGAAAGTATCGGCTCTTTCCCGGCTGAGAACCGGCGCCCGGTGCGGGGCCGTCTCGAACCGGCTCGGGGGGGACCGACCTCTGGACGGCGCACATCGATCCTGGAGCCTGTGCCTGAACGGCACCAGCGCATCTGCAAATATATGCTTTGGCCTCCAGAACGAATGTGCAAGACTGGGTTCCGTGACACGGGTGTACTGCCCAGTGGGTGACTATCTTGCGGGGAAAACGATGAATAAACCTACTGCTCTCGCTGCAGCGCTGATCTCGATCAGCCTGACCGCTGTCTCCTCGCTGCCGGCGCAGGCGCAAGG
>JACCRJ010000639.1 GCA_013813615.1 Lautropia sp.
CGCCTACCTGGTCAACACGTCGCGCGGCCCAATCGTCGATCAAGCGGCGCTGGTCGATGCGCTCGCCGGCGGCGCGATCGCGGGGGCGGGGCTCGACGTCTTCGACGAGGAACCGCTGCCGGCCGCAAGTCCCTTGTGGCGTCATCCCCACCTCACCCTGCTGCCGCACATATCGGCCGACACCGATCCCGCCAGTGCCTCGCTGATCGTCGCGCGCAACGTGCGGCGCTGGCGGGAGTCCGGGCAGATACCGCAGCCGGTCGTCGACAGGCAGCGAGGCTACTGACTTGCGCCAACTGGCGGTCCCGCCACATCCGGCGTCCGACGAGCGCGCCGGCCGATCGCCGGATCAGAAGTACTTGTCGAAGGCGGTGTAGAGCATTCTCGCGGCGGTGATGAACAGGAACAGCGCGAACGCGATCTTGAGCCGCCGCTGGTTCAACCGATGCGCAAGCCGCACGCCGACCGGCGCCATGGTCATCGTCATCGGAAAGATGATGGCCACTGCCGGAAGGCTGACGAAGCCGAGGGACAGCGGCGGCCGATCCGGCACGCCCGCGCCCGACCAGATGAATCCTGCTACCGCGGGAACCGCGATCAGCATGCCGACGAACGATGCGGTGCCGACCGCCCGGTGGATCGGGAACGAGAATGCCGTCAGCGTCGGCACCGACAACGTGCCGCCGCCGGTGCCCATCAGGGCGGAGAACAATCCGATGACGGTTGCGATCAGCCGGTTGACCCACAGGCTCACCGGCAAGCTGTCGGATACCTTCAACTGCCGCGGCAACGCCATGTTGATCGACACCAGCAAGGCGACGATGCCGAAGATGAGCCGCAAGCCGTTGCCGTCGATGTATTTGGCCGCCACGCCGCCGATGGCCGCGCCGATGAAGATCGCAGGCCCCCACAGGTGCAGCAGCGGCCTGTCGACGCTGCCCCTGCGGCTGTGGGCGCGCATCGAGGCCCAGGAGGTGGCGACGATGGTCGCCAGGGAAGTACCGACCGCGAGATGCATCGAGGTTGCAACCGGCAAAGCCAGCAGTCCGAACACCCAGAAAAGCACCGGCACGATGACGATGCCGCCGCCAACGCCCAGGAGGCCGGCGAGCACGCCGGCAATCACGCCGGTGAAGGCCAGAGAGACGATCAGCGCGCCGATTTGAAGAGTCGACAGATCGAGCATGCGGCGCAGTAGCCAAGGTTCGGTGGAATGCAGCGCAGCAATTGTCGTCGATTTGCGCGCCCCTGCGGTGGGGCCTCGCCTTGCCGCCGGTTCCTGAGGTCGCGCTATGAACGTCTCAACCATCCGCCACAGTCTTCGGCCGCATGACTTACGGCGGTCGCGGTTACAGCAGGTTGACACTTCGTATCCCGGATGCAACGATGGACCACTACTCGCGAGGGTTTGACCATGACCGTGAAAGTGCTGGTGGTAGATGACCATCCGATGATGCGCGGCGCCCTTCGCACGGCATTGGAGACGCTGACCGAAGACGTGGTCGTCGTGCTGGCGGGCTCCCTGCAGGATGCGTTCCGCCAGCTTGCAACCCAGGCGCAACCGGACCTGGTCCTGCTGGACCTCAACCTGCCGGATGCCTGCGGTACCGCCACCATCGGCGCGTTCCGCAGCCGTGCCCCCGGCAGCCGCGTCGTCGCCGTGTCCGGCAACTACGATCCCGCCACGGTGCAGGCCTGCCAGGCGGCCGGCGCCATCGGCTTCATCCCGAAGAGCTACAGCCTCGAGCAACTGCTCGGCACCATCCGTCGCACTCTCGCCGGACAGACCGCATTTCCGGACTTCAACCAGCGTGGTGCGGGCAATAGCGCCAGCGGCCCGAGCGAGGTGCGGGACGTGAACCAGGCGGGTGGATCCGCCACCGCAACCGCTGCGGCTTCACCGGTGCCGCGCAGCCTCTTCCTTCATCCCGGCGCACACGTGCCTCCGCGCGACTACACCGACGGCCGTCACCTCGGCCTGACGGAACGGCAGCGCGGGGTCCTTCGGCTGATGCTTCTCGGCTTGTCCAACAAGTCGATCTGCAAGGAACTCGACCTCGCGGAAGGCACCGTCAAGGTCCACGTCAGCGCCATCCTGAGAGCACTCGGCGTCTCGACGCGCGCGCAGGTGGTGGTGGCGGCGACGCGCAGCGGCATCCGTGCGGAAGACATGCGTTAGTGCAATCCCGCATCACCCGGCTGGCGGTTCAATGTCTGTTGGCTGCGGGCGCAATCTCCGCGGCCTGGTCCGTGTCGGGACAGACCCCGCCGGGCGTGGCAGAAGCTGCCCGCTATGAAGGGCTGCATGCCGCCGCGTACTCTGGTCAGGCAGCCGTAGTGAAGGGGCTTCTGGAAAGAGGTGCACCCATCGACGCGCGCGACCTCCACGGGCGCGCTCCCCTGCACGTTGCCACGTTCCAGCGGCAGCACGAGTCGATCCGCATGCTCGTCCAGGCAGGCGCTGACCTGAACGCTCTGGAAAATGACCGGTATGACGCCGTGACAATCGCCGCAGTGGCCAACGACGAGGAGACGCTGCGTCTTCTGCTGTCGCTAGGCGCCAGTGCCGCACTCATCACGAGCCGCTACGACGGAACCGCGCTGATCGCAGCAGCTCACCTGGGCCACGCCGGTGTCGTGCGGCAGCTGATCGCGGCGGGTGCGCCCCTGGACCATGTCAACAACCTGCGCTGGACACGGGGCGTAGCGCATTGGAGCCGATTGGGTGAGAAAGGGATGT
>JACCRJ010000648.1 GCA_013813615.1 Lautropia sp.
GCGTCGAAGTCGGTGATCGGCCGCGTGGCGACGCCCGACTCGGCCGCGGCCCAGGCCACAGCGGGTGCAATGCGCAGGATCAGGCGTGAATCGAAAGGCGTCGGTATCAGGTAGTCGGGGCCGAACGCGAGTTCCTTGCCAGCGTACGCGTTGGCCACTTCCTCGCTGATGTCCGCTTTCGCCAGGTCGGCAATCTGCCGCACGCACGCCAGCTTCATTTCCTCGGTGATCTTCGTGGCGCCGCAATCGAGCGCGCCGCGGAAGATGTAGGGAAAGCAGAGCACGTTGTTGACCTGGTTCGGATAGTCCAAGCGGCCGGTGGCAATGATGCAATCGGGCCGCGCTTCCTTGGCCAGTTCGGGCCGGATCTCCGGCTCCGGGTTGGCCAGCGCGAGGATGATCGGCTGGCTCGCCATGGCTTTCACCATGTCCTGCGTGACGACGCCCGGCGCCGAGCAGCCGAGGAAAACGTCCGCGCCGCGCATGACGTCCGCGAGCGTGCGCGCGTCGGTGCGGCGGGCATAGCGGCGCTTGGACTCGTCGAGCTGGCCGGCACGGCCTTCGTGGATCACGCCGCGGGAATCGCAGACGAAGACGTTCTCCTCACGCACCCCGGTCGCGATCATCAGGTCCAGGCACGCGATGGCCGCCGCCCCGGCACCGGAGACCGCTACCCGCACGTCCTCGATCTTCTTGCCGACCAGTTCGAGTCCGTTGACCATGGCCGCGGTGGAGATGATCGCCGTGCCGTGCTGGTCGTCGTGGAAGACGGGAATGCCCATGCGCTCGCGCAGCTTGCGCTCGATGTAGAAGCATTCCGGCGCCTTGATGTCCTCGAGATTGATGCCGCCAAGCGTCGGCTCGAGCGCTGCGATGATGTCGACCAGCTTGTCCGGATCCCGCTCTGCCAGTTCGATGTCGAACACGTCGATGCCGGCGAACTTCTTGAAGAGGCACCCCTTGCCTTCCATCACCGGCTTGCCCGCAAGCGGACCGATGTCGCCGAGGCCGAGCACCGCGGTGCCGTTGGTGATCACGCCGACGAGATTGCCTCGCGACGTGTATTCGGCCGTGAGAGCCGGATCGTCCCGGATGGCAAGGCAGGCGTAGGCGACGCCGGGCGAGTAGGCGAGCGACAGGTCGCGCTGGTTGGACAGCGGCTTGGTCGGCATGACCGCGACCTTGCCGCGCACCGGCAGGCGGTGGTACTCCAGCGCCGCCTGCCGCAGCGACTCCTCCGCCGGCGACAGTTTGCCGGATATCGGCCCTGGCTCCCCGGCTGCGGTGGGTTTGCTGTCGGTCATCGTCATCTCCTCCGTTGCTATTGCTCTTGGACTGTCAGCCCTACATCGTAGCAAGGAAGGCCATGAGCAGTTCTACTCGAGGGAGGCGACTCCCTCTGCCAGCCGATAGACCGAGCCGTCCTGGGCGATGGCCGTGTAGCTCAGCTTGAGGTTCGTCAGCTCGAAGCCGGACACGTTCGGATCACCAGGCGGATCGCGCAGGACCGGATGGCCTGCGCTCACGCGCCAGATCAGCGGGACGCCCGCAACCTGAGTCACCGCCAGAACCGGGTTCTCGCCCTGCACGGCGGTCACCGTCGCGTAGAAGAGCTGGCCGTTGCAGCCGACCGAGTATGGACCGGCGATCCAGCAGATCTTCTCGAGCCCGGGGATCTGCCGCGGCACCGGCAATCCGTCGCCCCAGATCGCGACCTTGCCGTCTGCCGCCGGATCGGCGGAGCGGATCAGCGCCCGGGTCTCGTGAATCCGCTCGCCACGCGTCAGCATCGCGACACCGTTCAACGCGCCGCTGCCGGTCTGCGCCACTACCGCGCGCCGCTCCGACCCCTCGAGGACACCCGCGTTTCGATCGGCGATGCCGAGCGCGTTCTTCTTCCTGCCCCAGCCTTCCACGGTCCCGTCGGAATAGACGACATACCGGTTGCCGAAATCCTGCTGAACCTGCACCACCGCGCGGCTTCCGAAACCCGACGCGAGCCCCGGATGCTGGTCGTGCACATCGCAGCCGCCCACCGCGCCGAGCGTCCCGCTTCGCAGGACGAATACGATGCTGTCACCGCCCGAGCCGGTGGAAAGGGAAAGGCTCTCGGGTGCGACCGTCACCACCGGATCCGTAGGGGAGCCGACCGTATAGCGCTTGGCGGGAATGGTGGGAACGGCGTCGAAGTCGACGTTGGCCATGTCCACGAAGCCCTGGGCCGCGACGCCGACCTGCCAGGTCAGGAGGCTGCGGCCGTCGGCTGACGTAGCAACCAGGCAGTTCTGCCAGGGGTCGTTGGTGAACTGGCTGGGAGTCCTCGTCGAACGGTCGAAGACGTCGATACGGGCGAACCGCGCGTTGGCCGGCTGTTGCGGCACCGTGCCCTGCTGGCCCGCCGGCGCCGTGACCTGCAGTGTCCCGTCCGACGTCAGCGTGAAGACCCAGTCCGCCGGCGCAGCGAAGGACGTTCCCCCTTTCGCCCTCAGGCGTTGCACCGGCGTGCTCCTGGTCTTGAGCGCGCCTGCGCCAAGCGCCTTTGCAGTGGCGCCGGTTTCGGTGGTCAGGCGCGCGGCGAAGGTATCGTAGTTGTAAGTCGCGCCACCGGCGCCGGCAACGACCGCGGTGCCACGGGTACGCAGGTCAAGCACACCATCCACCAGGTCTTCGACGAACTGGTTCTTCGCAGACAGGGCCGGATTGGCGGAGCCTGGCTGGATCGCGCCCGCTACCGTCACCAGCACCGGCGGCGGCAGGTCACACGGCACGATGGTGACCATGCCGTTGGCGGTGTCGGCATCGACCCTTACCGGCCCGAAGGTCGTGCCGGAGGCAAATTGTGCGGTGACGTCGACGTTGATGAGCTGGCCGAGCGATCCGCCGACGCCGACCCCGCCGGCAGCGCCGTCTCCGGCGCCGTCGCCGATGCCGCCGGGGCTGTCCCCGCCGCCGGTGGGATTCCCGCTGACCACGCGCCTGAGGGCGTCCTGCACCGGACCGTTGAATCCGGCGATGATGCCCGGCACGCAGGTCGGCGACTGGCCGGTGGGCGGCTTGAGGTTCTGCAGGTCACCGAGGGCCAGTTCGCCTGCGGCCCCGTCGAGCGTCTTGTTCTGCTCGTCCAGCCGGCGCTTGAGAAGCTCGAGCGCGCCGTCCATCGCATCCCCCGCGGTGGCCGTGAACGACTGCGTCGCCCAGTTGACCGCCGGCATTTCCGCGCCCAGGCGCAGAATCTGTCCGGAGACTTGGCCTTGCGCCGCCGACACGCCTTGATCGGTGACGAGAACGAACTGCGCCTCGCCTGCGCCGGCGAACGCGGAAGCCGGCGCCGATCCGAGCAGGCGCGCGGCGAGCAGGTGCGTCAGGGGCGTGACATTGGCGATGCCACTGTTCCCCGGCAGCAGCGACACGAGTTCCAGGCCCTGGCCTTTAGCCTTCAGCAGGCACGGGCCCTGCGCTCCAGCAAGGTTCACGCTGAACTTGCCGGCGGCGTCGGTCGTCCCTGAGCCGCTGCCGGCGCGGCATTTGACCTCGACGCCCGCATTGGCGAGCGGAGCGCCCTGGGCGGCCGTACCGCTGACGGAGGTGATGGCCGCGCCGCCACCGCCGCCGCCCCCTCCACCGCATGAGACCATCAGCAGGCAAAGCACGCACGACATCGGAGAATTCCGCATGGCGACCTCTTTGAGTAGACTGGACCGCAGCAACCGCCGGCACCCGACCGGAGACCGGAGCATGGCGTCGAGGAATATGAAGCATTCGTCCGATGAAGTAAATCCCGATGACCCATGGCTGAGCCAGCGCCGGCAGCCGAGGATCGCGACATGAACCTCGACCCGGAGTATCAACTGGCTGCACTGCAGGCCCGCGCGGGGCGCGCCCGCCATGCGCGCGGCACCGGCTACCGCTCGTGGGGTTACCGCGCTCTCGGCGTCCTGCTGGTCGTGCTGCGTGACGTGGCGTTCGGACAGCTCACATTGCGGGCGATGAGCCTGGTGTACACCACGCTGCTCTCCCTCGTGCCCCTGCTTGCGCTGAGCTTCTCCGTGCTCAAGGCGTTCGGCGTGCACAACCAGATCGAACCGGCGCTGGCGCGTTTCCTTGCGCCGCTGGGCGAGCGCGGCGACGCCGTCACCGACCAGATCATCCAGTTCATCGGCAACATGAACGTCGGCGTCCTCGGCTCGCTCGGCCTCGCCCTGCTGCTCTACACGGCGATCTCGCTGGTTCAGAAGATCGAGGTTTCCTTCAACTACATCTGGCACGTGCCTGAGCCACGCAGTTTCGGCACCCGCTTCAGCAGCTACCTCAGCGTCCTGCTGGTGGGCCCGCTGCTGGTCTTCTCCGCGCTCGGTCTCACCGCAGCCGCTACCAGCATCGGCGTCGTGCAGGGTCTGCTGGCAATCGAGCCTCTGGGATGGCTGGCGGCGGAAGCCGGCAAGCTGGTGCCCTATGCGCTGATAATCGGCCTGTTCGCCTTCATCTACATCTTCATCCCGAACACCCGGGTCCGGTGGGGTCCGGCGATCGGCGGTGCACTAGTCGGCGGCATTGCCTGGCAGACGGCCGGCTGGGGCTTCGCCAGCTTCGTCGCCACCTCCTCACAGTACACCGCCATCTACTCCGGCTTCGCGATCGTGATCCTCTTCATGATCTGGATCTACGTCAGCTGGCTGATCGTGCTGATCGGCGCGAGCGTGAGCTTCTACCTCCAGCACGGCGAGTACATCATGGTGAAGGCGGGCGAGCCGGCGCTGAGCGGGCGGATGCGCGAACGGCTGGCGCTGCTGGTGATGCAGCGGATCGCCCAGCAGCATGCCGCCGGCGGCGCTCCGCTGTCGCTGGAGGACCTCACCAGCGACCTCGCCATGCCGTCCTACGCGATCAGGCAGCTGCTCGACCTGATGACGGCCAAGGGCCTGTTGGTGCCGACCCGAGCCACCCCTTGCACCTGGGTGCCGCTGCGGGACCTGTCCGGCATCTCCGCCTGGCAGGTGATCGAGGCGGTGCGCGCAGAGGGCGAGCACCAGTCGTTCGCGCCGGAGGCGCTGGTGCTTCCGGAAGCGCTCGAGCGCCTGGTCTCGGAACAGGAGCGGGCAGCAGAGGAAGTCCTGCGCACGGCAACGCTGCGGTCGCTGGTCGACCAGGAGGCGCCGGCAATCGTGCCGGCAGCTGCCCGCGCCGAGGCTGCGCAATCTGCCACGGGAACCGATGGCGCAGGCTCCTCGGATGACCCGGATGGTCTGGTTGGTGTGGATGGTCTGAACGACCCGGACGCTCCGGATGCTCCGGCCGCTGCCGTCGTGGATCCCGCAGCCGCAGACGACCCGGTCCTGCCGGAGCCAGCGGTCAGGAACGCGCCGGTGCTATGACCGCTTCGATTCGTTCAGCGCCCATGGATGAGTCTGCGATTACCTGGCAAGCCGCGGATCGAACCGTGAGACATCTGCCAGCTGCTGGTAAAGCGCCCGCTCTGCTTCGCTGACCGCAGTCGGCACGACGAGCCGGACGATTGCAAAGAGGTCGCCTGTAGTCTTGTCTCGGCGCGGCAGGCCGCGGCCGGACAAGCGCAACTTGCGGCCCGCCGGCGTACCGGGGCCTATCTTCAGATCCACGGCGCCGGCGAGCGTCGGCACCTTCACCGTCGCCCCCAGCACCGCTTCCCACGGCGCGAGCGCGAGATCGAAATAAAGGTCCGCGCCTTCGACACGAAACAGCGGGTGCAGGCGGTAGGCGACGGTGAGATAGAGATCGCCGTCGCGGCCGCCGTTGAAACCGCGGCCACCCTTGCCGGCCAGGCGCATCCGCTGCCCCTCCGCGGTACCGGAAGGGATGCGGACTTCATAGGTTCTCGGCACCGGCCGCGACACGCCCTGCGCGTCGGGCTCCGGCACGCTCAGGTTGAGGTTCAGCGTCGCGCCATCCACCGCCTGCTCCAGCGTGGCCTCCACGCTGACCTCGTAATCCTGGCCGGGATATCGGACTTCCTGGTTGCGGGCGCTGCGTCCACGCGACCTGCCGAACTGCGCGAACAGATCCGCCAGGTCAATGTCCTCGAAGCCTTGTGCGCCGGTGGAAAATTTTTGAGACCACCCCGGCGGCGGCTGGAATTCCTGCTCGGGCCTGGGCCGGCCCAGTTCGTCATAGGCCGCCCGCTTTTCCGGATCCTTCAGCGTCTGGTAGGCCTCCGCGATCTCCTTGAACCGATCTTCCGCGCCCTTCTCCTTGGAAACGTCCGGGTGGAACTTGCGGGCCAGGCGCCGGTAGGCATCCTTGATCTGCTTCTCGGTCGCATCGCGCTGCAGGCCGAGCGCGGCGTAGTAGTCCTTGTATTTCATCGTCCGCCGATTCTAGGCGAAACCCCGCGCGATCGACGCGGTGACGGCGCGTCGAGTAACGCGTCCCCTGGAATGGCGGCGCCGCTGCCTGCCCCGGGGCCGCCGCGGGATTCGGGTATCTTTCTGCCTCCACCCAACGCGAATCACGAGGTTGCCGTGCCCCCTTTCACCCAGGCGCTGATCATCGCCAATG
>JACCRJ010000658.1 GCA_013813615.1 Lautropia sp.
GTCCAGGACCTGGCTCATCAATTCCTGTGTCTGCACGCCGCCGATATGCGACATCACCTTCGCACCGTTGCCGGCGATCTCGCAGGCGCGGATCGCCCGCTTGAGCGGCTCGAGCCCGTGCTGCGCAATGACGTTCTCGGACATTCGGACCTTGATGCCGATCACCAGGTCGGAATTCTCGGCGAGTGTGCGCGCTGCCAGTTCGGTGCCGGCGAAGTCGAGGTTGTAGAGCTCCGGCACCGGGAATCCGGCGAGCCCGTGATTGGCGATGTGGACGAAGGCGAACAGCCGGGTCCGGCTTTGTCCGACGATGAACCGCCGGAAGGCTGCGAAGTTGTTTGCGCCGGCATCGCCGGCCGACACGGCAGTGGTGGTTGCCTGGAACGTCGCCAGCTCGTCGGCCGGTATGCCGATGGCGGATCCATAGGGAAAGACGTGGGCATGCAGGTCGACCAGGCCCGGCACCACCAGCTTGCCGGCTGCGTTCAGTACCTTCAGCGCGCGGTCGGCTGGAATGTCCGCCGTGACGGCCTGGATGCGGCCATGGCGGATCCCGATATCGCGCAGACCCTGCAGCGACTGGCTGGGATCGAGGACTTCGCCACCCTTGATCAGCAGGTCGAACTTGTCCTGGGGCCCCATCGCTGCACGTGCCGGCCTGGGCAGCTGAGCCATCGAAGCGACACCGGCGGCGACCAGCGCGACCACGATCCGTCGACGCGAGAGAAGCAACCTGGGCGACGAGCGAGAAGACGAGGCGGACGGAATTCCCCGGGACAGGGTGGCAAGCGGCCTGATGACGCTGTCGGACATCGTGTGTCTCCACGGGGTGGGCGGCGGCCTCTTTTTTCTTTGACAGGCTGTCCGGCCCAGGAAGCGGCCTTCTTCTGCAGCGCAGGCTCCTGGTGCAGTCATCCGCAAGGCCAAGGGCCGCGTGCCGACCTCGGGATGCGGACGGATGATCCGACCGGACCCCGGAAATGTCAATGCAAGCGGTCTATGAGAGTGGCCGACGCGCGCGCTTCCCGCTCACGCTCCCGTGCCTTTCAGCAGCACCAGCAGCGCACCGCCGCCGCCGGCAAAGGGTGGTGCCTGGCAGAACGCGATGACTTCCTGGCGCTGCGTGAGCCAGCGCATGACCTTTTCCTTCAGCACCGGCTGCCGGTTGAGCGAACCGAGCCCCTTGCCGTGGATGACCCGCACGCACCGCACGCCGTCGCGCACGCTTTGACTCAGGAAGGCGGCAACCGCATCGCGCGCCTCGTCGGTGCGCAGACCATGCAGGTCCAGTTGTGCCTGCGTCACCCAGTGTCCGCGCCGCAGCTTGCGCAGCGACTCGGGGCCGACGCCCGGCCGGCAGAACGACAGGCGATCGTCGGTTTCCAGCAGGCGCTCGATGTCGATCTCGTCCGACAGCGACTGTGCCAGCGCGTTGCGCTCGTCGATCTGGTGCTGCCGGGCAATCGGCTCGATGCTGGCAGGCGCGGGTGCGACCCGGCCGTCGGGCGCCAGCGGCGCGACATCGGCAACCGCACGCCGGAAAACCTCCGCCTCCCGCTGCAGCATCAGATGGTGCTGCAGCGCCCGGCGCGTATCAGCCTCGCGGCGCCCGGCTTCCTGCTTGAGCGCATTCTTGAGCCCGGCCAGGTCCGCGAGGTCGCCCAGCCGGGTCGGACGCGGCTGCGGTGCGGCCGCGCCGGCTCGCGAGGACTGCTGCTCCGGCGATCGGGGATGCCGCCTTCCCATCATCATCTCCTGGCGCCAGCCGCGAAAGCCTAGCCGTTGAGCGTCTCGAGATAGCGCTGGGCGTCGAGCGCCGCCATGCAGCCGGTGCCGGCGCTGGTGATCGCCTGGCGATAGACGTGGTCCTGCACGTCGCCGGCGGCGAACACGCCGGGGATGCTGGTTTCCGCCGCTTGTCCCGTCAGCCCGCTGCGGGTGATGATGTAGCCGCCGTTCATGTCGAGCTGCCCCTCGAAGATGCCGGTGTTGGGCGTGTGGCCGATGGCGATGAAGACGCCGGTAAGCGGCAGGCGGCTCGCCTCGCCGCTCAGGTTGTTGCGAAGGGCGACACCCGTCACCCCGCTCTGGTCTCCGAGCACTTCCTCGAGCTCGTGGTGCCACAGGATCTTGACCTTTTCAGCCGCCACCTTCTCCAGGAGCTTGTCGACCAGGATCGGCTCTGCGCGGAAGCGGTCCCGCCGATGCACGACCGTCACCTTGCGGGCGATGTTGGTCAGGTACAAAGCCTCCTCGACTGCGGTATTGCCGCCGCCGACGACGGCCACCTCCTGGTTGCGATAGAAGAAGCCGTCACAGGTGGCGCAGGCCGAGACGCCCTTGCCCATGAACGTCTCCTCCGACGGCAGCCCGATGTAGCGCGCCGACGCACCGGTGGCGATGATCAGCGCGTCGCAGGTATAGCTGCCGGCATCGCCCGTGAGCAGGAATGGGCGCTGCCGCAGGTCGACGGTATGGATATGGTCGGAGACGATCTCGGTGCTGAACCGGACCGCATGGGCGAGGAAGCGCTCCATCAGTTCCGGGCCCTGCACACCCTGGGCGTCGGCAGGCCAGTTGTCGACATCGGTGGTGGTCATCAATTGACCGCCTTGCGCGATTCCGGTGATGAGGACCGGTTTGAGGTTGGCACGGGCGGCGTAGACCGCCGCGGTGTACCCGGCGGGGCCTGAGCCGAGGATCAGCAAATGGATGTGCCTGGGGCTGGACATGAATCACCTGCGTGGCGGAAAGCTCAACAAATCAGCCGTTTATCGGCGGTTGCTCCGACTCCGGCTAGGATATTCTTGTAACTAGGGCAAAATTATAAGGAATCCACTTCCGAGGTTGGTATGGCGCAAGACGAAAACAAGGCTTTCCTCAAGCGGGTGCCGCTATTTTCCGGCCTGACCGACTCGCAGATCGAGCGCCTTGCCGCCGGCAGCGTCAGGCGCAGCTTCCCGAAGGGCAGGACGATCGTAGCGGAAGGCGAACCATCCCAGTCGCTCTACGTCCTGCTCTCGGGGCGCGCCAAGGTGCAGCGCTCGGATACGGAAGGCAAGGAAGTGATCCTGGCGGTCCTCGGCCCAGGAGAGTGTTTCGGCGAGATGAGCCTGATCGACGACGCACCCCGGTCGGCGAGCGTGATCACCATCGAGTCGTGCGATTTCATGTCGATCAACAAGGAGAGCTTCAAGTCGATGCTCGTCTCCAGTCCCGAGATCTGCATGCGGATCATGAAGGGCCTGGTGAAGCGGCTGCGCGAAGCCGACAAGAAGATCGAGACGCTGGCGCTGCTGGACGTCTACGGGCGGGTGGCAAGGGTGCTGCTGGATTTCTCCGAGCAGGTCGGCAACGACCGGGTGGTGCGCAACAAGCTGCCCCGCCAGGAGATCGCCAAGATGATCGGCGCCTCGCGTGAAATGGTCTCGCGGGTGATGAAGGGCCTCGAGGTGGAGGGCTACATCGTACCGATGCCGGAAGGGAAGCTGATGCTTCGCGAAAAGCTCAGCAACTACCTGAGTTGAGTGGGAGGCTGTGACGATGGCGCGCAACACCAGCGTGGCGACGGCTCCCCACCAGAGCTGGATGGGGCGCAGCGCAGGTCTTTCGGACAGGGCGATCAGGCTGTTGCGGGAGGCCCGCTGGATCAGTCTCTGTTTCCTGGCTTTGTTCCTGTTCCTGGTCCTGATCAGCTACGACCCTCGCGACCCGGGCTGGTCGCATGCGGTCCTGACGCGGCAGACGGGCAACCTCGGCGGCCGGGTCGGCGCGTGGATCGCCGACTTCATGCTGTACCTCTTCGGGCTCTCCGCCTATCTGTTTTCGCTGTTCCTGATGATGCGGGTCATCTCCGGCTACCGCGCGCTGCACCGCGACCCGTCGGAGGAGGCGGTGCCGGAACTGTCGCGCTTCGCCTGGGAGCGCTGGATCGGTTTCTGCATCATGCTGATCGGCTGCACCGGCCTCGAGGCCGCCCGGCTCTACAGCATCGAGGCGTCGCTGCCGCTTGCGCCTGGCGGCTTGCTCGGCGCGCTGATTTCGCAACCGATGCATGAGCAGATGGGTGCGGTGGGCGGCACGCTCGCGCTGCTGCTGATGGCCGCGATCGGCTTCAGCCTTGCCGGCGGTGTCTCCTGGCTCACGGTGTTCGAACGGATCGGTGCGTTGCTGGAGGATGCGGTTTCGGCGGTGAGGGGCCTCATCAATGCGCGCGAGGACCGACGCCTTGGCGAGCTCGCTGCCACCAACCGCGAGCAGTCGGTGGAAGTGCTGCGCCAGATCATCGACGTCGATCCCGAGCCGCTGCGCATCCAGCGGGCAGCCAAGGTGGAGAGATCCGAACGAGCCCAGCGCGAGCGCCAGGTGCCATTGTTCTCGGACTTGCCGTCGGATTCGGAACTGCCGCCGCTGTCGCTGCTGGACCTGCCGCCCGACACGGTCGAGACGGTGTCGGAGGAAACGCTCGAGTACACCTCGCGCCTGATCGAAAAGAAGCTCTCGGACTTCGGTGTCTCCGCCGCCGTCGTCGCCGCTTACCCCGGACCGGTCATCACGCGCTACGAGGTCGAACCCGCCACCGGGGTCAAGGGTAACCAGATCGTCAACCTCGGCAAGGACCTGGCGCGGGCGCTGTCGGTGGTCTCGCTACGAGTGGTGGAAACCATTC
>JACCRJ010000674.1 GCA_013813615.1 Lautropia sp.
TCCAGGGCATGGAGACGGTCGAGAAAATCGCGAAGGTGAAGACCGGCCGCAGTGGGCCCCACGGCGACGTGCCGGCCGAGACGGTCGTGATCGAATCCGTGAGCCGCGTCGGCCAGTAGCGCCGCTGCAGCCGCCGCCGGTGGAGCGAGCATCCCCCCCGACCGCTTTCCCGGCCGCGGGGGCATCGGCGGCAGCAATCATCCGGATCGCACGACCCGAGGCGGCCTGGTTCGCCTCGGACATGCATCTGGACGGTACCTATCCGTCGGTTGCGCAGCGCTTTCTCGACCTGCTCGACGTGACGCTTGCAGCGGCGCCGGCAGGTTTCGAGGCGCCCTGCCTCTTTCTGCTCGGCGACATCTTCGAGTACTGGATCGGGGACGATCACCTGCCGGCCGTCGCACAGACGCTGGCCGCCCGCCTGAGCGCGTTCAGCCGGTCCGGCGGCCGCGTGTTCCTGATGCACGGCAACCGGGACTTCCTGCTGGGTGTCCCGATGCCTTTGAAGCCGCAGGCCACGCGCTTTCCAGCCCGCTGCGGCGCGACCCTGCTGCCGGACCCGGTGGTCATCGAAGTCGCAGGCCGGCGCGTCGCGCTCAGCCACGGCGATGCGCTGTGCACCGACGACCTCCGCTACCAGCAGTGGCGGCTGCAGTGCCGTTCTGCGCATTGGCAACAGCAGTTCCTCAGCCGCCCGGTGAAGGAGCGCCTGGCGATGGCACGCAGCCTGAGGCAGCAGAGCATGCAGGCGCAGGCGGTGACGGAGACCATCTCCGGCGTCAACCAGGCTGCGGTGGACGCACTGATGACGCAACTGGACACCGGCCTGCTGATTCACGGACATACGCACCAGCCGATGTTGCACCACTGGCAGACGGGCGCCGGGGCAGGCACGACAGCCACCGGCGAACGCAGCGCGTGGCGGCTGCGGTGGGTGCTGAGCGATTGGGCGGCCGAGCCGCCACGCGGCGGCGTCCTGCCGATCACCGCAGCAACCGGGACTGCCGACCATTGGCCGCGTGGCTAGTCCACCAGCCTGCTGAGCTTCTCGGCGTCGATCTTCTGCCCTGATTCCGGCGCCCGCATGCCACAGCGCTGCAACTCCGCACACAGTTGTTCGATGCGCTGGTCCTGCTCGGCGATGTGCTCGATCAACTGGTGCAGCGCCTGGGCGAGTGGGTCGTCGACATCGGCTGCAAGCCCGTAGGCGACAAAGCGCTTGCCGCGGGCCTCTGCCTCGGCCTTCGGCGTCGCGTCCGGCTCGACGATCCGGGCCGGTATGCCCACCGCAGTCGCCCCCGCCGGCACCTCCTTGACCACCACCGAGTTCGAGCCGATTCTTGCGCCCGCGCCGACGGTGAAACCGCCGAGCACCTTGGCGCCGGCGCCGACCACGACGCCGGCCTCCAGCGTCGGATGCCGCTTGCCCGGATGCAGCGAGGTGCCGCCGAGCGTCACGCCCTGGTAGATGGTGCAGTTGTCGCCGACTTCGGAGGTCTCGCCGATCACGACGCCCATGCCGTGGTCGATGAAGACGCGCCGCCCGATCCTCGCCGCCGGATGGATCTCGATGCCGGTGAAGATGCGCCCCAGGTGGGCGAGAAAGCGAGCCGGCGTTGGCAGCCGCCGCTGCCACAGCCCGTGGGCAGCGCGGTGAAACATCAGCGCGTGCACACCGGGGTAGCAGAGCAGTACCTCCAGCGCGGATCGGGCGGCCGGATCGCGATCGAGGACCGCGGCAACGTCGTCCTTCAGTCGCTCAAACATCGCTGCCCGCGACCGGGCAGCCCGGTGTGACCGGCGTGACCGGTGTGACCGGGGCACCGGAGGCACCGGCGGCACCGGCGGCACCGGCGGCACCGGCGGCAGCGGAGGCAGCCAGCTTCTCCATCTGCTTGCAGATGCCGCGAAGCAGGTCGACCTCCGACACCTCCAGCCGCGTGCGCGCGCAGAGCCGCCGCAGTCTCGGCATCAGCCGTTTCGGTTCTGCCGGATCGAGATAGCCGATCGCGACCAGCGCCTGCTCCACGTGGGTATGCAGCCGTTCGATCGCGGCATGGTCGGCATAAGTCTCGCGCGCAGCGGCCTCCCCCTCGACGCCGGCCGCGGCAGAGGGCACCCCGGGCTGCGCCTGCGACAGCATCACCTGCTGGCGCAGCGAGAACGCGATGATTTGCGCCGCCTGCGACAGGTTGAGCGACGAGTAATCCGGATCGGCCGGGATGCTGACCATCTGCTGGCACAGCGCCATCTCGTGGATGGAGAGGCCGGTTCTCTCGGTCCCGAAAACCAGCGCAACCTTCTGCACGCTGCCCTGGTGCAATTCCTGAAGCGCGAGCCCGGCGATTTCCGCCGGTGTCCGGGGCGAGGGACCGAACTCGCGCGGATTGGCGCTCACCGCCACGACCAGCTGACAATCGGCAACCGCCTCCTGCAGCGACGCAGCACGCCGTGCCCGCGCCAGCAGCTCCCTCGCGCCGCTGGCGAGCGCCCGCGCCTGGGGATGGTTGGCAAAGTCCGCTTCCTTCGGTTTCACCACCACCAAATCGTCCAGGCCCATCGTCATCATGGCTCGCACCACCGAACCGATGTTGCCGGCGTGGCTGGGCGCGACCAGCACGAAGCGGAAGGCGGCCATCAGTTGCCGAGCTGGAGGGTCCAGAGGCTGGTGCAGGGTGGATGGCAGGGTCATCTCAATTAGAATCCACGCTTTTCCGGGGTCACGCCAGCCATGCATCCAATGCTCAACGTCGCTGTCCGCGCCGCCCGACAAGCCGGCCGCTTGATCAATCGCGCCAGCCTGGATGTGGAATCGATGCTCGTCACGCGCAAGGAACGCAATGACTTTGTCACCGAGGTCGACAAGGCTTCGGAAGAGGCGATTATCGAGACGCTGATCTCGGCGTATCCCTCGCATGCGATTCTAGCGGAGGAGTC
>JACCRJ010000677.1 GCA_013813615.1 Lautropia sp.
ACGCTGCACGACACCTACTACGTGGTGGCGCACTTTCATTATGTGCTGGTGGCGGGTTCGTTGTTTGCGCTGTTTGCAGGCACCTACTATTGGCTGCCCAAGTGGACCGGCCATATGTACAGCGAGAAGCTGGGCCAGTGGCATTTCTGGGGCTCGATGATCACCTTCAACTTCACGTTCTTCCCGATGCATTTCCTCGGGCTGGCCGGCATGCCGCGGCGCTATGCGGATTATCCGATGCAGTTCGCCGACTACAACATGATCGCCACCATCGGCGCGTTCGGCTTCGGGCTTTCGCAGTTGATTTTCCTCACGGCGGTGATCAAGTGCATCAGGGGCGGGCCGAAGGCGGCGGAAAATCCGTGGGAGGCAGCCAACGGGCTGGAATGGACGCTGCCTTCACCGGCGCCGTTTCACACCTTCGAAACGCCGCCCGTGATCAAGTGATCGAGCGCCAGGGCGGGCGCAGCAACCTGCGCACGGCGCTGATCCTGCTGTCGATCGCGTTGGTCTTCTTCATCGGCGTCATCGTCAACCGCAGCCTGTTCAACTGACCTGAAGCGTTGGCCACCCAATCCATGTCCACCGACGAGCCGAACAAGGAAGACCGCGATAGCAGGCTCAAGCGCCGGAACCTGCCGATGCTCGGCAAGTTGGCGGCCTTCGCGGTGATGATGTTCGGTTTCGGCTGGGGAATGATCCCGCTCTACAACGCGATCTGCGAAGTCACCGGGATCAACGTGCTGACGCAGCGCGACGCGAGCGCGGAGGCTTTTGCGAAGAGCACGCAGGTCGATTCCTCGCGCACGGTGGTCATCGAGTTCGACAGCAACATCCACGGCCCGTGGCGCTTCAAGCCCACCCGGCGGTCGATGGATGTGCACCCCGGTGAACTGGCCACGGTGGAGTACGAACTGGTCAACACGGTCAGCCATCCGATGGCCGGCCAGGCGATCCCGAGCTATGCACCGCAGATCGCCGGCACGTATTTCCGCAAGCTCGAATGCTTCTGCTTTCAGCAGCAGACGCTCCAGGGCAACGAGACCAGGCGCTTTCCGGTGGTGTTCGTCATCGATCCGAATCTGCCGGCGGAAGTCACCACGATCACGCTGTCCTACACGTTCTTCGATGTCGCCGGACAGGTAGGCAAGTCGCCCGCCGCCGATCCATCCGCGGCCAGGGGCAGGACGTGACACAGCAGCCGCGGCAGATGCGGCAGCCGGATGAGGCGCAGCGGGACAGTCCACGGCAGGAGGACAGGCCGCATGCGCGGCGAGGCTCCATCCTGGGAACGTTCAAGGCGGTTGCGTGGGCGTTTCTCGGCATTCGCGGGCGCGGCGCCCACGAGGCCGATATCGCCAACCTGAACCCGGTGCACCTGATCATCGTCGCGGTCCTTTGCGCCGCGGTATTCGTCACGAGCTTGTTGTTCATCGTACGGTGGATGGTCGGCGGCGCCGGCTAGGCCACGGGTATCTCCAGGAGACTTTCCATGAGCGCAAGCTCGCACACCACCAAAGCGCCGTACTACTTCGTTCCTGATCCTTCCAAATGGCCCGCTTTCGGTGCCGTGGCATTGACGCTCTTTGGCTTTTCCATGGCCGGATGGGTCAACGGTGCCGCCTGGGGCCCCTACCTGTTTGCCGCGTTCGCCGCCGTATTCATCTATACGCTGTTCGGCTGGTTCAGCCAGTCCGCGAAGGAATCCGAGAGCGGGCTCTACAACCAGCGGGTGGATGCCTCGTTCCGCTGGAGCATGAGCTGGTTCATCTTCTCCGAGGTCATGTTCTTTGCGGCTTTTTTCGGCGCGCTCTACTACGCCCGCGTCGTGGCCCTGCCATGGCTGGGAGACCTGGACCACAAGCAGTTCCTGTGGCCCGACTTCGGCGCCGCCTGGCCCAACCTGGGGCCGGCCGGCACGATCGACTCGTTCGAGACCATCGGCCCGTGGCCGATTCCGACGATCAACACGGCGCTGCTGTTGTCCTCCGGCGTGACGCTGACCATTGCGCACCACGCCCTGAAGGACGGCCATCGCGGCAAGACGGTCTTCTGGATGTCCGTGACCATCGCACTCGGCGTGTTGTTCATGGCCTTGCAGGCGTACGAATACATGCATGCCTACCAGGACCTGAACCTGAAGCTGAGTTCGGGCGTGTTCGGCTCGACTTTCTTCATGCTCACCGGATTCCATGGATTCCACGTGACCGTCGGCGCGCTCATGCTGTCCGCTGTCCTCGCCCGCATGATCAAGGGCCATTTCACCGCCGAGCACCACTTTGCCTTCGAGGGCGCGGCCTGGTACTGGCATTTCGTCGACGTGGTGTGGTTGCTGCTCTACGTCGTGGTCTATTGGCTTTGATCCCCGTCAACCAGTCAGCGACGGCGCCGGGCGCCACCCGCGATTAGCGTCCGACCGGCAAGCCCGTGCTCTGGATCCAGCCCATCCAGTGGGCGAACCAGATGAACAGGAAAAGCGCGACCGACAGGCCGATGCGCGCCGTGAGCGCCCAAGCGGTGTTGCGTGATCTGCCCCGGTCACGGACGATGAAGTATCCGGCACCCGCAAGGCTGCCGAATATCATGACGAAGACAAGGATGATGACCGGTTTCACTGCCTCGATTTTCCTGATGTCCGCAGCTTGCTAGATGGTTGCATTCTACGGCCGGCGGGGGATCGCGGTCGCCAGTGCCGCGGCGCTGGCACTCGTAGTGCTGGGCGTTTCGCTCGGCCTCTGGCAACTGCGACGCGCCGAAGAGAAGGCATCGATGCAGTCGGCGCAGGATCGCGCTGCCGCTGCGCCGGCCCTGGAACTGGGGGGCGCGCCGGCTGTCGGGGGCAGGCCTGCCGGCGAGATCTTGCCACCTCCGTCGGCGATCGCCGGTGCGCACGTGCAGGCCATCGGCGTGTTCGAGGCCTCGCGCAGTGTCTTCCTGGACAATCGGACCCGCAAGGGCGTTGCGGGCTTGCACGTGCTGACGCCGTTGAAACTGGCCGGGGCGAGCGCTCATGTGCTCGTCCTACGCGGCTGGGTGGCGCGCGATCCTGCCGATCGCAACCGGCTGCCCGCACTGCAGACACCGCCCGGGCCGGTCCGCGTCGAGGGGATGGCCGTGGCGGATCTGCAGCAGCCGATGATGCTGGGCGAAGATCCGGTACCGGGGCCCGGTGACCGGCTGTGGCAGCATTTCAGCTTCGAGAAGTTTGCCCGCTGGTCCGGGACTCCGCCGTATCCGGTCATCGTGCGGCAGACGGTTGAGCCCGACTACCAGGACGGCCTGGCGCGGGACTGGAACCAGCCAGGGGCGTCCTTCGATCGGCACCGTGCCTATGCCTTTCAATGGTTCGCGTTGACTGCCGCCGCCATCGCGACCTGGCTGATCCTGCTATGGCGGTTCAGGGGGAGTAGCGATGTCGAGCGACAGGCAGGATAAATCCTCGTCCCCGGTGCCTCCAGTTTCCGGCCAGGCGCCGCCAGCGCAGCGGCCGGTCCGGCGCTCGTCATGGAAGCTGAACCTGCTGCTCGCGGTGTGCACGGCGCCGGTG
>JACCRJ010000697.1 GCA_013813615.1 Lautropia sp.
TACCGCGGTGCGAACGGCGGCAGGTCCCTGACCGAGAAGCCTTCGATGATCCGCTGCTGCGGACCGTAGAGGACGTAGCGCCCGCACATCGGAGGTGCGCCGCTGCGCCTCAGCGCTGCGCCAGGTCCTGCAGGTCGTCCCAGCCGGGCGCTTCGCGGCCCAGCATCCGCTTGACGGAGTCGAGGAAGAGGTCGCTCTGCTGGCGTTCGCCGGCGATCTGCCGGCCGACCTGCTCGCACATCGCGTCGGGCACCCGTCGCAGCGGTCGGCCGTTGGCCGCCTGGACCGCGAGCACCTGGTGCATGCAGGCCCGCTCCAGGTAATAGAGGTCGTCGAAAGCCCAGGCAACGCTGGCGGCGACCACGGTCACGCCGTGGCTCGCCGAGAAGAGCACATCTCTGCCATTGAGCGCGCCGGCGATGCGCCGGCCTTCCGCTTCACTGAGGGCGAGGCCGCGGTACTCATCGTCGTAGCCGACCCGGTTCCAGAAGCGCAGGGTATTCTGGTTGCACCATTGCAGGCGGCCGCCGTCGATCAGCGTGAGCGCCGTCGCGTAAGGCATGTGCGTGTGCAGGATGCAGCGGGCGTGCGGGTTCAGGCGGTGGATCCAGCTGTGGATGAAGAAGGCGGTAGGCTCGAGCGAGTGGCGCCCCTCCAGCACCTGGCCGGCGCCGTCGATCAGGAGGATGTCCGCCGCGGTCACTTCGCTCCAGTGCAGCCCCTGCGGGTTGATCAGGTAGCGGTCCGGCGCCAGCTCCAGACTGAAGTGATTGCAAACGCCTTCGTTGAGCTGCAGGCGCGCCGACCAGCGCAGCGCCGCCGTCAGGTCGATCCGGCCCTTGTCGACGATGCCGCGGTCGAGGTCGACCGGCTGCGCTGAAGCCGTGGCGTCTTTCGCGGTGTTCGCGCGGCCGGCGCCGTTGGCGTTTTCCGGGCGGGTCGCGCCGCCGGTCTGGGCGGTGGTTTCGAGCAGCAAGGGCGCCTCCTTCGTGTGCCAGCGGCTATTTTAGCGCGGCGAGGCGGGAAGGCAGACCCGGCGGCCATCGGTCAGCACCAGCACCTCGACCGGCATCCCGTACAGCGCGCCGATGCTGGCCGAGTCGATCACCTCGTCCACGGGGCCCTGGCGCAGGATCAGGCCGTCGCGCATCAGCGCCGCCTGGTCGCCGACGGCCAGCACATGATCGGGGTCGTGGCTCGACAGGACCACGCCGATGCCGCTGTCGGCCAGCGCGCGGATGCGGCAGAGGACCAGGGATCGGTTGCCGTAGTCGAGGCTCGCAGTGGGCTCGTCCATGACCATGAAGGCTGCCTCACCGGCGAGTGCCCGGGCGATCAGCACCAGCTGCCGCTGACCGCCGGAGAGCCTGCTGTAGTCGGCGTCCGCAAGCTCGCCGATGCCCAGATGCTCGAGGGCGTCATGCGCCATGAGCCGGTCCCTGCGACCCGGCTGGGATACCACCCCCAGGTGCGCGGTGCGTCCCATCAACACCACGTCTTCCACCGTATAGGCAAAGGCCGGCGTATGACCCTGGGGCACATACGCGACTCGCCGGGCGATCTCCGCGCGCGACAGGTCCGCCAGCAGCGTGCCACCAAGACGAACCGTGCCGGCCAGCGGTCGAAGCAAACCCAGCAGCGTCCGGAAAAAAGTGGTCTTGCCGCAGCCGTTCGGCCCCAGCAGGCAGAAGACCTGGCCGGTTGTGATCTCCACGGAGATGCCGCTGGCGACCGCCTTGCTGCCGTAGCCCACGCTCAGGTCCGCGGTGACCAGGCTCGTCGGCGCAATCTTCCTGCCGCTCAAATCCATCCGCGCCGCCCGCGCGCGAGCAGCCACAGGAAGAACGGTGCACCTACCACGGCAGTCAGGATGCCGAGCGGGATCTCGCTGCTCGAAAGCGTTCTCGCCATCGTGTCCACCAGCAGCAGGTACGCCGCGCCGAGCACCGCGCTCGCAGGCAGCAGGCGGGGCAGCGCCGGGCCGACGAGCATCCGCGCGATGTGCGGGATCACCAGCCCGACCCAGCCGACCACCCCCACGATGGCGACGGTGCTGGAGGTGACGAGCGTTGCGCAGCCGATGACCAGCAGGCGCGTCGACCGCACCGGCACGCCCAGCGCCTGGGCCTCGTCATCGTCGAGCGACAGCACGCCGATCCGCCAGCGCAGCGCGATCAGCGGCGCGAGGCCAAGTGCTGCGAACGGCAGCACCGACAGGATGTCGTTGCCGTTGACCGCGCCGAGGCTGCCCAGCAGCCAGAACGTGATTGCCGGCAGCTGGTCGTGCGGATCCGCCAGCACCTTCAGCAGCGAGGTGCAGGCGCCCGCCAGCGCGCCCATGACCACCCCGCCGAGTATCAGCGTCAGCACCCGATCGCGGCCGCGCATCGACGCCACGATCAGCACCACGAGGCCCACCGTGGCCATCCCGCCCAGGAAAGCCAGCAACTGGACGCCTGCAACCGGCAACGACAGGAAGATCCCCAGCACCGCGCCCAGCCCGGCGCCGGCCGAAACGCCGAGGATGTCGGGCGACACCAGCGGATTGCGGAAGATCGCCTGAAAGCAGGCGCCAGCCGCCGCGAGGCAAGCGCCGACTGCGATCCCGGCAGCGACGCGGGGCAGCCGGATGCCGAACAGGACCGTGTCGACGGTATCCGCATTGCCGTTGCCGGCGGGTTGGTCGCCGCCGCTGCCGGCAGCGGCCACCAGGCGGTTCAGGAGCGCCTCCCAGGCTTGGTGCAGCGTCACCGGATAGGCGCCGACCGTCAGCGACCACGCGGCCAGCAGCAGGAGCGCGATCACGAAGGCAGGAAACGACAGCAACGGGGCGCGCATCGGGCAATTGTCGCATCCTGCGGGCGCATCGACCGGCCGCTCCGCGCGGTGTCTTTCGTTGCGCCGGTGACGCCGGAGCTGCCAGAATGGTCCCGTCGCATGCATCGGTGAGGCAAAGACAGCCAATGAAGTCGCAGCCCGCTTCCGGTTTGTTGGGGCAACTGAGGTCCGGCATGCGCAGCCGCATCCTCACCGATGAGCCGCGCCTGCTGAACGAGCTGGTCCGGCAGGCGGGGCTGGACCAGCCTGCGCGCCGGCGGATTGCCGCTGCTGCTGCCGGGCTGGTCCGCGAGGTCCGCGCCGAAGGCCGGCATCCGCTGATGGAGAGCTTTCTTGCGGAGTACAGCCTCTCGACGAGCGAAGGCGTCGGCCTGATGTGCCTGGCCGAGGCCCTGCTGCGGGTGCCGGATGCGGAAACCATCGACGACCTGATCCGCGACAAGATCGAGCCCTCGGACTGGGGCGCGCACCTCGGCAAGTCGAGTTCGTCGATGATCAATGCGTCGACCTGGGCGCTGATGCTGACGGGCCGCCTGCTCGATGAGGATGCCGCCGAAGGCCCGGCCGGCGCGCTGCGCGGGCTGATCCGCCGCCTCGGCGAGCCGGTGGTTCGGGTTGCGGTGGCGCAGGCGATGAAGGCGCTGGGGCAGCAGTTCGTGCTCGGGCAGACCATCGAAGAGGCGTTGCAGCGGGGCCAGCCGATGCTCGCGCGCGGCTATACCTATTCCTACGACATGCTGGGTGAAGCGGCGCGCACGGCAGCCGACGCTGCCCGCTATCAGGAGTCCTACGCGGGCGCACTGCAGGCGCTGAGGCAGGCTTGCGGTGCGGACATCCGCAGCAACCCCGGCATCTCGGTGAAGCTGTCGGCACTGCACCCGCGCTTCGAGTATCCCCAGCGCGGGCGGGTAATGACGGAACTGGTTCCGCGGGTAGCCCGGCTGGCGCGCCTGGCTCGCGACGCCAACATGGGATTCAGCATCGATGCCGAGGAGGCCGACCGGCTGGACCTCTCGCTCGACGTGATCGAGGCGGTGCTGTCGGATCCGGCACTCGCCGGCTGGGACGGTTTCGGCGTGGTGGTGCAGGCCTACGGCAGGCGGGCTGCAGACGTCCTCGACTGGCTGCATGCGCTGGCCGGCTCCCTGGATCGCCGCCTCATGGTCCGGCTGGTCAAGGGCGCCTACTGGGACAGCGAGATCAAGCACGCCCAGGAACTGGGTCTCGAAGGATTTCCGGTCTTTACGCGCAAGGTCCATAGCGACGTCAGCTACATCGCCTGCGCCCGCAAGCTGCTGTCGATGACTGAGCGGATCTACCCGCAGTTCGCCACCCACAACGCCCACACCTGCGCTGCGGTGCTGGCGATGGGCGATGATCGCAATCGGTTCGAGTTCCAGCGCCTGCACGGCATGGGCGAGGCGCTTCACCGGATCCTCAGGGCGCGCTCCGGCACCCGGTGCCGGATCTACGCACCGGTGGGGGCGCATCGCGACCTGCTTGCCTACCTGGTGCGCCGCCTCCTGGAGAACGGCGCCAACAGTTCGTTCGTCAACCAGATCGTCGACGACCGCATCGCACCCGAGGTCATCGCACGCGATCCCTTCGATGCGCTGGCTGCCCAGGGTGTGACGTCGAATCCTTCGATCACGTTGCCGACTGACCTGTTCGAACCCGGTCGCCGGAACGCCCGGGGCTGGAACCTGGATGACCCGCTCGACCAGCAAGCGCTTCTGGAGGCACGCGAGGCTTTTCGCGAGCATCAATGGCAGGCCGCTCCGCTGCTTGCCAACGATATCGGAGGCGCCTCGCCCGCAGGAAAGGCCGCCTCGATACGCAATCCGGCCGATTCGGCGGATACCGTAGGCTGGGTGACCCCGGCGTCGCCCACGGACGTGAGGGCCGCGTTGCAGGCTGCCGTCGTCGGCTTCGACGAATGGACCCTGCGACCGGGCGCGCAACGCGCGGCCATCCTGCGCAAGGTAGCGGAACTCTACGAGGAG
>JACCRJ010000002.1 GCA_013813615.1 Lautropia sp.
GCCGATGGCGCGGCGCTCGATGCGCACCCGCCCGATCCGGCCGATCCGCGCCGTCCTTCGGACATCACCGAGTGGGACGCTGGCCGTGTCATCGTTCTGGCCAGGAAGCTCTCGAGCGGCGTCACCCGCATCAAGGCCTGGGGCGATCGCCACAAGTATTACAACGACGAGCTGGCGCTGACTTCGCTCGAAGAGATGTCGCTCGACCTGGTCTACTGGCTCGAGGACGCGGGCTACCCGGCGATCATCGTCCCGCCGACGCATGTCGATCCCTGGCGCTATCAGGACGACCCCAGGCAGCACATGACGACGCTGCTGTCACTGCCTCACGCGGCGGTCGAAGCCGGCCTCGGTACGCTCGGCCTGAACCTGCAACTGCTGACGCCCGAATACGGGCCGCGGGTGTTGCTGACGGCCGTGCTTTGTTCGGTCGACGTCGAGTGCGACCGGCCGATCGCCGAGTCGTTGTGCCTCGGGCCTTCGTGCGGCCGTTGCCTCTCGACCTGTCCGGCCGATGCGGTCGAACACTGGGGGCGTGACTGGGGCAAGTGCGACGAATATCGTTCGCCCTACGGGTTCGCGAAGCTGGCAGACCAGATCCAGAAGGTTGTCGAAGCGGATGATCCCGAGGTGCGCAAGCAACTGCTGCGATCGGAAACGAGCTTCAACCTGTGGCAGAGCATCCTGCGCGGCTCGGGCGTGGTCACCGGATGCCGTCGTTGCGCCGATGTGTGTCCCGTCGGCGGGGACTATGCGTCGATGCTCGCCGATGCCCTTGACGAGATCCCGGAGGACACGCCGGCAAAGGAAACCCGGCTCGGATCGATGAGATCCCGCCAGGCCGGCGAAGACGCGGGAGCCGGCTACGCTGCCCAACGGCGCTGGATCGGCAGGCTGAAGGTCGTTACCGGAGAAGAGTAGGAATGCCGCTGCCGTTACCCGCCTCGCGCGAAGAGATTCGCCGCATCCAGAGCCAACGCAAGCGGGTAGCGCTTGCTCAGGCGCGGCGGGCACCGTTTTATCACGGGCGGCTCGACGACGTGGACCCGGATAGACTCGACGACCCAGACGAGTGGGCGAAGATCCCGGTCCTCGACAAGGAGGTCCTCCGGTCGCTGACCGACGAGCAGTTCTACCGGTCCTTTTGCCTGCACTCGGAAGCCGGCCTGGCCGAATACTGGCGCTCGGGCGGCGCTACCGGCCAGCCGCTCTTCTATCCGCGCAGCCACGAGGACCTCAAATACGCGATGGTGTCATTCGCGCGCATCTTCGAATGCGTCGGCCTGCGCGCCGGCGACCGGGTGCACGACTCGTTTCCGCTCGGCATCCATCCGGTTGGCCACATGTTGGCACGCGCCGCACAGGCGCAGGGTATCGGCGTGAACTGGGCCGGTGCAGGAACGACCACGCCGTCGCAATTGCAGGTTGACCTGATCCGGCGGCTCGCGCCGACGGCGTGGATGGGCATGTCGAGTTATGGCCTGCATCTGGCCAATCTGGCTGAGAGTCTGGGAGTGGGGCTTGCGGCCGGCTCGGTGCGGACCATCGTCTGCTCGGCCGAGCCGCTTTCCGACGCCAAGCGCGAGAAACTCGAGCGCAGTTGGGGCGCACGGGTGCGCGATACCTTCGGCATGACCGAAGCCGGCATGATGGGTGCGGAGGACGAAACGCTCTCCGGCTTTCGCGTCTGGACCGACATGTATTTCCTCGAGGTCGTGGATCCGCAAACGCATGAGCCGGTTGCGCAAGGCGAGGTCGGGGCGCTCGTCGTCACACCGCTCTGGACCAACGACTGCACGCCGTTCTTGCGGTGGTTGTCGGGCGATCTCGTCACGATGCGCGAGGCCGACGACGGCGGCGGTCCCTACTCGGTCTTTCCGCTGGTCCGGCATGCGCACCGGACCACCGGGTTCTTCAAGGTTCGCGGAGTCAACATCAATCACCCGGAGTTCGAAGACTTCATGTTCCGTGACGCCGCTATCAATGATTTCAAATGCGAGTTGCTTGCGGCCGGCGGCAACGACGTGGTGCGCGTATCGATCGAGATCAAGCGCGACGCGAAGCCAGGCGATGTCGTGGCGGCGTTGGAAAAGCGCGTCAAGCACACGTTCGAGCTTACCCCGGAAGTCGTCGTGCTCGAGGCCGGTACCCTGGCGCACGAGTTCGAATCGAGCGTCAAGGCGCCGCGTTTCGCCGACAGGCGCTAACGGTCTGCTTTCAGGTCTGACAGTCGCCGGAACGTGGGGTATCAGCGCAATGGCAGGGTGCCTATGGCCATATGGAAATGCCCTCTGCCTCAAGAGCGCGACCAACAGCGGGACGCTCACAAACAGTGTCGACGTATCTGCTGTAGGACGGATACAACTCCTTCATTTGGTAGCCTTGACGAACACCCCATCGAAAAAAGACCAGCCAGAACGGGTCGACGACCGTGAAGCGGTTGCCGACCGCAAAACGACTTCTGGCGAGATGAGCGTCGATCTCTGGCAGGCCCTGTTGAAAATTGCCGCGCCCGCTGGCCTGAACTGGTGGGTACTCCTGCTCGGAAGGGACAAACCACTCAGGCCGCAGGATCTGGGCGTAAGCGACGTGTACTGTGTTCGAAGACCAGGCCAACAGTTCGAGGCAACGCGCTTCATCTTCGGAAGCGTCGAACGGATACAGGCCGGCGGCCTCGTATTTGCGCCCAAGATACGCAAGGATCGCAGGATTTTCGGTCAGCACGAAGCCGTCGATCAACAGCGCGGGGATTCGTCCTTTCGGGTTGATCGCCAGATATTCGGGCGAATAGTTGCTGCGATCAGCAGTCGAGAACTCGCGCAACTCGAAGGCCAGGCCGATTTCGCGCAAGACGACGTGCGGAGCGAACGAGCATGCGCCGGGCGAGTAGTAGAGGGCGATGGTCACCTGTTCTCCTTGAGGGCCCCCAGCAGTCACGTTTCATCAACGATGCCGGAGATGATAACGATCAGCGCTGGTGCGTGGCTACCGAAAGTCCTGCCGCGAGCGTCGCACCCACGCTGCCGCCCGTGCTCCGGACGGCACAGCTATGTCAAACTGGTCGCGCCAACGTCTTGCCCCTGCAGGGGCTGGAGAAGTCGATGAGCCGAGCGCCCAAGCAGTCCGAATACCATCCGATGCAGCAGTTCCTTGCGGCGTTTCCAGCCGTGTCCGGCAATACGGTCAATGGTCTGGGCGAGACCGACGTGCGACGTCCGTCGCCGTTTTTCTGGCATCCACCGGACAAGCAAACCCACGGCCGGTTGCAGGCCGAGGTCATCAATTACCATCGGCAATCGGCGGCGATGAGGGAGCACTTCGACAGCAACCCGCCGGGTGGCCGTGGTCCGGCGCCTGTCGAACGGGCCGCTGTGCGGATCGACAAGCCGGCTGCGCGATGGAGCGAAGAACTCAAGGCCTTCGCCCTGGCCAATGAAGGTGACGACGTCCGGATCACCACGATGAAGCCGCTGTATGTCTATGAGGGGTATGCCCTCGCGGACCCCTGGGTGGTCCTGATTGCCGTGGCCATGGACTACGACGAGCTGTCGCAGGCGCCGGCAAGCTTCGAGAACCCGACAGCCGGAGTGGTGGTCGCCAAGGAATACAACCGCGCATCGCGCGTGTCGCGCCGGCTCGCGAATCACATCCTGGCCCAGGGCCACCATGCGAAAGCGTGGCCCGGGCCCTACGCGTCGGCGCTGTCGATGATGCCCGCGGCAATCGATGCAGGAGTCGGACAGCTCGGCAAGCACGGCTCGCTGATCCACAAGGCCCTGGGGTCGTCGTTTCGCCTGTCCGCAGTCACGACAGACATGCCACTGGTTTCCGACACGTCGGAAGACTTCGGCTCGGAAGACTTCTGCCTGAACTGCCAGATCTGCACCCGCGCCTGTCCACCGGGTGCGATTCGCAACGACAAGCAACTCGTGCGCGGTGTCGAGAAGTGGTATGTCGACTTCGACAAGTGCATTCCCTACTTCGGTGAAACGCTTGGCTGCGGTATCTGCCTGGCGGTCTGCCCCTGGTCCAGGCCCGGTACGGCTGCGAGCCTGGCTGAGAAAATGCTCCGGCGGCGCGAGCGAATCGGCTGAGGGCGTTGCGACTGAACCCAACTGAGATGTAGGGGCCGAAGTCTTCCCGAAGCCTTGCTTTACGTTGCTCTTCGCCTGGCGAGTTCCCGGTATAGCGCCTCCGGCGTGACCCCAATCTCCATAGAGACTTGCCGCCACGTTCCACGCGTCGGCAAGTCGCCGCTTCTTGCCGCGAGCCAAGCATCCAGTCGCTCTGCAACCGTTTGCATCGAAAGGTGTCTCGGCCTGCCATCAGCCCCGTTGAACTTCACGCGCGAGGTGTGCTGACCAGGCTCGCGCCAGAGGCGGATCGGCCGCGAACATGGCTTCCATGTGTTGGCAGGAAACCTGCCGGTCGAGCGATCGCTCGGTGGCGAGCGCGTCGCAATGGTCTTCGCGATGTAGGCTTGGTGCGCGATCCGGTCGGTGGCGCCCTGGAACCAGATCCGGTACTTTGACTTCGCCGGTGCCGCGCCAGCCTTGGGCGCGCCGGGCTGTTCTTCTGCCGGCTTACCTCCGGCGCTCGCTCTTGTACTCAGCGCTGTCACTCACTTCAATCGGTTGTGGGTGGAAGGCCCGGCGCGCCGCTGCGCGGTGAGGG
>JACCRJ010000045.1 GCA_013813615.1 Lautropia sp.
GTGTAGAAGTCTGAATCTGACCATACGGACAGTGTCCGGCGTAGTCTGAAGCAAACATCAATTAGCGGTCCTTCGAAAGGCAGCTACTTCGATCAACCAACCGCCAGCAACCGGCCAGAAGCAGACATCGACGAAAGTCCGCTTCGAGAGGGGGCGTCCGCCGAGACCGGCGACGAGCATGCGGATCTCAGCTTCTCAGTTCGGCCTCCACGGCCAGGTCCAACGCTTTCGCGAACATGCCGGTATCCGTAGGTCTCATAGCCAATAACGCTCACTGCCGGAGCGACCATCACGCCCAGAAGGCAGACAGGCGCCGAGACACCGGCATGACGGCGATGTAGATCCGCTTTTGTTTCCTCGGCGAACGCGCGTGTTCGCGCTGCTGGGCTACGAACTGGTCGAGGGTCAGGTCGCGGGAAACCAATGGAGCGAGTGAATCGACGAGAGGCGGCGCGCCAACCTCGCGCCGCCCGCGCCGCCAAGGGACGGGCGCTATTCGCCGTTCGAATAGCGTTGGGTGAGCCGTCTTACTTCGTGCCGGCCACCGGCGGCGCCTTGGCCATCGCTGCGTGGAACTTGGCGGTATCGGGATCGGAGAGATCGAAGTCGTTCTCCATTGTCTGTATGGCGCCGTCGCGCACGACCTGCGAGTTGTTCACGATGATCCGCTCGACCCCGACCACGATCGTCAGGTGGCGGTCGTCAACCTCAAGAGCGGCACGCGGCCATTCCTCTACTCGCATCGGCACGGTGGCATCCGCTTCGAGTTGCTGCGGCAGTCAGCCCGTGTCCAGGTCGGCAAGGGCTTGTCGGGCAAGGGAACTGCCATCCGGGATCTGGTGGACCTGACACCCGAAGAGGTGACCCAGCGCCGGCAGTACAGCCCAAACGATCTCGATGCAACCCGAAAGGCGGGGGCCATTCTCCAGCTTGCCGCAGTTCGTCAAGGACAAGTTCGACGCCTTCCTCGAGTGCTGCATCCTGGCGCACGGCTTCCTTCGCCTGCGCTGCGCTGATTGCGGCCACGACAAGCTGGTCGCCTTTTTAGCTGCAAGCGCCGCGGGTTTTGCCCTTCCTGCGGCGCCCGGCGCATGGCGCAGAGCGCCGCGCACCTGGTCGATCACGTCATCCCGCACGTACCGGTGCGCCAGTGGGTACTGTTGCTGCCGATCACGCGCTTGCTGTTCGATCAGGCCGGGCTGAAGGCCGACCAGGCCGACAGCGGTGCCGTCACCTTGATCCAGCGCTTCGGATCGGCTGCCAACCTGAACATCCACCTGCATTGCCTAGTGCTGGGCGGCGTGTACCGGCGCACTGACGGTGAGCCGGTCTTCGTCGAAGTGCCCGCACCCACCTAAGATCATTGCGGCCATCCTTGAGGCACCAGTGATCGAGCGGATCCTCACGCACCTGGGGCTTTCTGCCCGTGCGCCGCCGCGGGCGCCGGCGCGCGGGCAGATGCAGCACGCGGCCTGAGCCCGGCCTCACCCCTCCCAATCAAGCGGCCCAGCGCCTCGCACCGATGGGAGACCTGCTGCGGCCGAGGCTTTCTGAGGCCGGCAACGGCGGCGCGCTCATCCGGGTTTCACCCGTAGATGCCCCCGCCGATCGACTCTCGCAGCAACCTCTGCGCCGCTCATCGCGACGCGGTCGACTCCAAAGGCCGCGCCGCAAGCCTCAGGTGCTCTGCGCGGCCGGGCAATGGGTGGGAAAAAAGGGCGTTTGAAATTCCTATCCCCCGCGGGTTGCGCCGTACCTCGACCTGCAGCTGGTCGCGTTCCCGCAGGATGGCGTGCTGCGCTACGATCCGCGCGCCGATGCGCCCGGATGCCGTGACACGTCGTTCGACCTGCTGAAGAAGGCGCTCGATCTCGGGGTCGAGGTCGTCGGCGGCATCCCGCACTTCGAGGAGACGATGCAGTCCGGCACCGAATCGGTCCGGCTGCTCTGCGAGGAGGCGGCGCGCCGCGGACTGCGCGTGGACATGCACCGCGACGAGACCGACGATCCGATGTCGCGCCATATCGAGACCTTGGCCGCCGAGACGCACCGGCTCGACCTGTCGGGCCGCGTCAACGGGTCGCATCTGACGTCGATGCACTCGATGGACAACTACTACGTGTCGAAGCTGATCCCGCTGATCGCGCGGGCCGGTGTCTCGGCGGTCGCGAATCCGCTGATCAACATCACGATCCAGGGCCGACACGATACCTATCCGAAGCGCCGTGGCATGACGCGGGTCCCTGAGCTGCTGGCTGCCGGCGTACCGGTCGGGTTCGGCCCCGACTGCGTGATGGATCCGTGGTATAGCCTCGGGTCCGGCGACATGCTTGAGGTCGCACAGATGGGACTGCACGTCAACCAGATGACCGGGTCAGGCAGCGATGCGACAGTGCTTCGAATCCGTCACGTCGGCGCCGGTCCGTATCCTCGGGCTGGACGGCTACGGGCTCGACGCCGGCTGCCATGCAGACCTGGTGGTGTTGCAGGCTGCCATCCGATCGAGGCGATCCGGCTCCGGGCCACACGGCTCGTCGTAATCCGCCGTGGGCGGGGCGTCGCCCGGACGCCGCCACGGGTCGCCCGGCTCGAGCTCCCCGGCCGACCGGTGTTTACCGACTGGACGCGGGGGCTCTGACGGTGCCGGCCCGACGACCGCGTCACGTCGCGTCACGTCGCGTCGCGGGATCAGGTCGCCAGTTCGGGCGCGATCCGCAGCGCGCGGCGGAAGAACGGGATCCAGAAATCCTGCTTCTGACGGGGCCGCTTGTCGAACAGCGTCGCGACTTCCTCGCAGACTGCCGCGGCGGGCTCGAGATGCGGGCCCGTGGTCGCGAGCACCTTCACCTGGAGCTGGCAGGCCCGCTCGAGATAGAACATCAGGTAGAACGCCTCAGCGACGGTCTCGCCACAGGTGAGGAGCCCGTGGTTTTCCATGATCAGCGCCTTGTGCGAGCCGAGCGCGGCGACCATCCGCCGCTTCTCTGCTTCCGGGAAGTGGATCGTGTCGTACGAATAGCGGCCGATCCGGCGGTGGAAGTGCAGGGAGATCTGGTTCAGCGGCCGCAGGCCCAGCGGATCCGCGGCGACGGCCATGCCCGCCAGCGTGTGCGTGTGGAAGATGCAGTGCACGTCCGCCCTGCCGAGGTGGATCGCGCCGTGAATGTTGAATCCGGCCGGGTTGACCGGCCAGGCCGATTCAAAACCCGGCGTATCGACCTTCCGGCCGTCCGCGTCGACGCGCACCAGCGACGAGGCTGTCACTTCGTCGAACAGCATGCCGTAGGGGTTGATCAGGAAGGTCGACGGATCACCGGGCACGCGCAGCGACAGATGGGTGAAGATCGCGTCGTCCATCCCCATCATCGCGATCAGCCGGTAGGCGGCGGCGAGCTCGACCCGGAGCCGCCATTCGGTGTCGCTGAAGCGGGCAGGGGCGGGATTCGGTACCTCTAACCGTTCGGCACCGCGGCCGATCTGCTCGAATGGATCCCGGGTGCTCATCGGTAGGCGAGATCCCGCAGGAACAGCGACAGGTCCGGCCAGGCGGTGATGATCGCCAGGCAGGCGACGATGACCGCCACGAACGGCAGCATCGCCGGGATGATCCGGTCGTAGCTGATCTTCGCTACTGAACAGGCGGCGAACAGGTTGACGCCGAACGGCGGCGTGATCATGCCGAGCGCGAGATTGACGACCATCACGATGCCGAAATGCACCAGATCGATCCCGAAATGCATCGCCACCGGCGCGAGGATCGGCGCGAGGATGACGATTGCCGCGCCGGTCTCGATGAACATGCCGATCAGGAACAGGAAGACGTTGACCCCGAGCAGGAAAGTCCAGCCGCTGTGGAAGTTCGCGACGATCCAGTTGCCGATCTGCGCCGGTATGCCGGCCCGGCTGATCAGGAACGCGAACAGCCCGGCCGTCGCGATGATGAACATGATCACCGTCGTCGAGACGACGGTCTTGTGCAGGATCCGGGCCAGGTCTCGGAGGCCGATCCGGCGGTAGACGACCATGCCGAGGAACAGCGCGTAGAAGACGGCGATCACCGAGGCTTCGGTCGGCGTGAAGACGCCGCCATAGATGCCGCCGAGCACGACGGCCGGCATCAGCAGCGCGAGCCAGGCCTGCCGGAAGGCCCGGCCGAACGTCAGGCGTCCTTCGCCGTCGCGCTTGCCGTAGCCGGTAAACCGGCACCAGAAGAAGACGAACAGCATCAGCCCGCCGGCGATCAGCAGGCCCGGGCCGAAGCCGGCGATGAACATCTCGCCGACCGAGACCTCGGCCGAGACGCCGTAGAGGATCATCGGAATCGACGGCGGGATGATCACTCCGAGCTCCGCCGACGTGGCCTGCAGCGCGGCGGCCTTCGGGACCGGATAGCCCAGCCGGACCATCGCCGGGATCAGGATGGCGCCGATCGCGAACGTGGTCGCGACGCTGGAGCCCGAGACCGCGGCGAAGATCATGCAGGTGATCACGCAGCTCATCGCGAGGCCGCCCTGCACGCCGCCGACCAGTGACCGGGCGAAGTGCACCAGCCGCTCCGAGATGCCGCCGGCCTCCATCAGGTTGCCGGACAGGATGAAGAACGGGATCGCGACCAGCGGGAACTTGTCGATCGAGACGAACAGCTGCTGGGCGACGACCAGCATCGGCGAGTTCGTGAAGAACTGGACGCCCAGCACCGACGCGAGGCCGATCGAGATCGCGACCGGCACGCTGAGCGCCATCAGCAGCAGGAAGGTGAACAGGATTGCGGTGGTCATGGGGGCCGACTGATTAAAGGGGCCGTCTGTTCAACGGTGCCATCTACTGCTGAGTCTCAATCTCGCCGCGCCTCGGATCGAGGTAATGGGCGGCCACCGCGAGGATCGCGAAGGCGGCTCCGACCGGAATCGCCGCGTAGGCCCAGGAGATCGAGATCTCCAGCCCGGCGAGCGTCTGGAAGCGGATCCGCTGGACGATGTCGATGCCCTGCCAGACCATCACGATCAGGAAGGACAGCGTCGCGAGGCTGATCATCGCCTGGAGGATCCGCAGGTACCGGGTCCGGGCGACGGTCCGGTAGAGCAGGTCGACCGACAGCAGCGCGCCGCCGCGGATCGTGGCGGACAGCCCGAGGAAGACCGACCAGATGATCAGGAAGCGGGTCAGCACCTCGGACCAGTCCGACGGCGCTTCCAGGATGAAGCGCGTGCCGACCTGGTAGAGCCCGATGACCGCCGCCAGCCCGAGGGCGATGCAGGCGACGGCCATCACGATCCCGCCGACCAGACGATCGGCGGCGAGGATGAAGGACGACACGGCGACCGTTTACTTCGCGTCGCGGATCGCGTCGATGTTCGCCTGGCCGAACTTGGCCGCGAACTCCTTGTAGGCCGGCGCCATTGCCTTCTGGAAGGCCACCTTCTCGTCGGTACTCAGCGTCTTCACCTGCATGCCTTCCTTGCGCAGCATCTCGATGCCCTCGGCTTCCTGCTGTTCGACCCGCTTGCGCGAGATCGCCGCGGCTTCACGCGCCAGATCCCGGATCGTCTTGCGGTCGGCTTCGCTCATCTTGTTGTACGCAGCCGGCGACATCAGCGTGACGGCCGGCGAGTACAGATGGCCGGTCAGCGTCAGGTGCTTCTGGACCTGGAACAGCTTCGACGACGTGATCACGCCGATCGGGTTCTCCTGGCCGTCGACCGTGCCCTGCTGCAGCGCGCCGAAGACTTCCGGGAACGCCATCGGCGTGGGCAGCACGCCGATCGTGCGGAACGCGGTCATGTGGACCGGGTTCTCCATCGTGCGGATCTTGAGCCCTTTCGCATCGGCCGGTGCCGCGACCTCGCGCTTGCTGTTGGTCAAGTGGCGGAAGCCGTTCTCCGACCAGGCGAGACAGATCAGACCCTTGGCCGTGCACTTGTCCAGGATGGCCTGGCCGATCTTGCCGTCCAGCACCGAGCGCGCATGCGCGTAGTCGCGGAACAGGAACGGGATGTCGGTGATCAGCGTGTCCGGCACGAAGTTGCCGACCGGGCCAGACGACGTCGTGACCAGGTCGATCGTGCCGAGCTGAGCGCCTTCGGTCATCTCGCGCTCGCCGCCGAGGGCGAAGTTGGGGAACAGCTCGATCTTGTAGCGGCCGCCGGTTCGCTGTTCGATGTTGTCGCGCATGTAGACCGCGCCGACACCGTAGTGGGCCTGGAGATTCAGGCCGAACCCGAACTTCAGCACGGTTTGCGCCTGCGCCGATCCGAGCGCGATGCCCAGTCCTGCGGTGGCGACGAGCCCCTTGATCGCGGCCTTGAACGTCTGATTCATGTTGCCTCCTGTTGTCTTGAAATGCCGAATGCCGCGCGGCCAGAACCGTTCCGGCAGATCGTCGGCGGACCGAGCCCGGTCCGCCCACGATGGAAACAGGATGGTAGCCGGTATGCCGGGGCCGGTGAAGTCCGTTCTGCCGGCGTACGGCCACGTTTTCCCGTAGACCGCGCGGCTGCTGCGTTTCCCACCTCAGTCTACCCACACGACTTCCTAAAGACCCAATTAATATCTGGTGGATATCTAAGCTACATTCAAGGATCCGGATGAAACTGATGACAGCCGCTCTGGGGGCCATTCTCGGCGCCACCATGACCCTCGTTTCCGCAACCGCGGTCGCGCAGGACTACCCCACCAAGCCGATCCGCCTGCTGATTCCATTCCCTCCCGGGGGCGGCACAGATTTCGTTTCTCGCATCGTCGCCGCCGCCCTCGCGGAATCGTCCAGATGGCAAGTCGTGCCGGAAAA
>JACCRJ010000052.1 GCA_013813615.1 Lautropia sp.
CCCTTCCTGGCCGGTGCGCAGGAGCGCGGCCTGCTGCAGTTGAAGGGCCACCGGTCGGTCGGCGGCATGCGAGCCTCTATCTACAACGCGATGAGCCTTGCCGGCGTGCAGGCCCTGGCGGACTACCTGCGCACCTTCGAGAAGCAGCATGGCTGATTCGGCCCGCCCGTCTCCGCGCGCTTGCGCGAAGCCCCGCTTCCGGGTGCTGGTGCTCAACCAGATCGCAGCCAGCGGGCTGAGCAGGCTGCCCATTGAACTCTACGAGGTCGGCAACCCGCTCGAGAATCCGGACGCGATCATGGTCCGCTCGGCCGACCTCCACAAGGCAGTGATTCCGGCGTCGGTCAAGGCGATCGGGCGCGCGGGCGCAGGCACCAACAACATTCCCGTGAAGGCGATGAGCGCGCGCGGCGTCCCGGTCTTCAACGCGCCCGGCGCCAACGCCAATGCGGTCAAGGAGCTGGTACTGGCCGGCATGCTGATGGCCGCGCGCAACCTGCAGCCGGCGGCACAGTACGTCCAGTCGCTGAACCCGGCGATGCCGGACCTGGACAGCCACATCGAGGAAGGCAAGAAACAGTTCGGGGGCACGGAACTCGCCGGCAAAACCGTCGGGGTCGTCGGCCTCGGCCGGATCGGCTGCCTGGTCGCGGATGCAGCCATCCGGCTCGGCATGCAGGTGATCGGCTTCGACCCTGACATCACGGTGGAGGCCGCCTGGAGCCTGCCGGCGCAGGTGCAGCGGGCCGGTTCCGTAGCCGACCTGATAAGGCGCTGCGACTTCGTCAGCGTGCACGTGCCTTTGCTCGAGGCGACGCGGCACCTGATCGATGAGCGGCAGCTTGCGCAGGCCCGCAGCGGCGTGGTGCTGCTGAATTTCTCCCGCGATGCGGTGGTCGACGTGGCGGCGGTGCTCGCGGCGCTGGAAACGAATCGGCTTTCCTGCTACGTCTGCGACTTTCCGGAGGCGTCGCTGATCGGCCATCCTCGGGTGGTCGCCTTGCCGCACCTGGGCGCCTCCACCCAGGAAGCCGAAGAGAACTGCGCGATCATGGTGGCCGATCAATTGCGCGACTACCTCGAGCACGGCAACATCCGCCACTCGGTGAACTTTCCGGAGGCAGTGGCGGCGCGCGAATCGGCCTATCGGGTCGCCATCGCCAATGCCAACGTGCCGAACATGCTGGGGCAGATCTCCACCGCGATGGCGGAGGCCGGACTCAACATCCACACCATGCTGAACAAGTCGCGCGGCGAAATGGCCTACACCATCGTCGACGTCGACAGCCCGGTCCCCGACGCAGTGGTGGCGGCGATCGCCGCCATCGACGGCGTGCTGGGGGTGAGATACCTGGCGGCGCGAAAGTAGGGAGCGGATGAATGAGCGGAGAGCGTGTGAGCTTCAGATTGTCGCTTGGACAGCGCTGGGAAGCGGCCGATTCCTTGCTCTGCGTCGGGCTCGACCCTGATCCACGCCGCATTCCTGCGCACCTGGGCAAGGGCAAGCCTGCCATCCTCGCCTTCTGCAGCGAAATCATTGCGGCGACTGCGGACCAGGCCTGCGCATTCAAGCCGCAGGTCGCGTATTTCGCGGCCGCGGGCGCGGAATCGGTGCTGGAAGAGCTGGTGCGATACATCCACCGCGAACATCCCGGCATCCCGGTCATCCTCGACGCCAAACGCGGCGACATCGGCCATACGGCGGAGCAGTACGCTGCCGAGGCCTTCGATCGCTTCCAGGCCGACGCGCTTACCGTCAATCCATTCATGGGTCTCGACTCGATCGAACCTTATCTGGCGCGCCCGGGCAAGGGCGTCATCCTGCTGTGCCGGACCAGCAATCCCGGCGGCGGCGATTTCCAGCTGCTCGAGTCCAACGGCGAGCGGCTGTTCGAGCGCATCGCGCGGCTGGCGGCCGGTCCCTGGAACGGCGGCGGCGAGTTGGGCCTGGTGGTGGGTGCCACCTACCCCGAGGAACTGCGCCGGGTGCGGGAGCTCGCACCGACCCTGCCGCTGCTGGTGCCCGGCGTCGGCGCCCAGGGCGGCGACGTCCAGGCCACGGTAACGGCCGGCCTCGATGCCGCGGGGGGCGGACTTGTCATCAATTCCTCGCGGGCGATCCTCTATGCCGGTGAGGATCGGGACTTTGCGGGTGCGGCGCGAAGGGCGTCCGTCGAGGCACGAGACGCCATCCGGCGCGCCGTGACGGCCCGGCAGCACTGACCAAGGACACAGCACGGCCATGAGAATCCTGATCGCCGAAGACGACACCATCCTGACCGACGGGCTGTCGCGCGCGCTGCGCAAGAGCGGCTACGCCGTCGACTGCGTGGATACCGGCACGCGCGCGGATTCGGCCCTGTCCGCCCAGGCCTACGACGCCGTGATTCTGGATCTCGGCCTGCCCGGCATCTCCGGCTTCGAAGTGCTGAAGCGGCTGCGTTCGCGGGCGGACAAGGTACCGGTCCTGATCCTCACCGCCGCCGATTCGGTCGAGCAGCGGGTGCGCGGCCTCGACCTCGGCGCCGACGACTTCATGGCCAAGCCGTTCTCGCTGTCGGAGCTGGAAGCGCGGGTGCGGGCGATCGTGCGGCGCCATGCAGGCTCGGCCACCCCGACGGTCAACATCGGCAACCTCACCTTCGACCAGTCCGGCCGGGTCGCCCGCGTCAACGACCGCAACATCGAGTTGTCCGCGCGGGAAATCGGCCTGCTGGAGATCCTGATCCAGCGAGCCGGGCGGCTGGTGAGCAAGGAGCAGATCGTCGACCATCTCTGCGAATGGGGCGAGGAGGTCAGCCATAACGCAATCGAGGTCTATGTGCACCGGCTCCGCAAGAAGATCGAAGAGAGCGACGTCGTGATCAGCACCGTGCGGGGACTCGGCTACTGTCTGCAGCGGCCGGCAGCCCCCGACGAGGTCCAGTCCGCCTGAAGGCCGGCCCGGCGGCCGACGCCTGACGCGCGACACCTGCAGCGGCCTCATACCTGGAGCCTTCGAGCACCGCCCGTGAACCACCCCGAAATGCCGCCCGTCCATCGGCTGCCGACGGTCCTCTCCGACCTGCTGCGGACACACGAGACGCCGATCGACCGACCCGACTGGATCGAGCGGCGGCGCAAGCCGCGCAAGGCCATGGAGGAACGGCAGCCCTATCAGCGGCGATCCCTCTATGCGGAGATCCTCGACTTCATGTTCGCGCCGATGGCGCTGCTGTGGCCGCTGTCGGTTGTACTGACCTTCGTCGTGGCACGTTCGCTGGCGGACGTGCCGTTCGACCGCGAACTCGAGCAGCGGATCCGCGCCTTGAGCAACTACGTGGAGATCACTGGGAGCCTCGATCCGCCGCCGAGCTTCGACGTGCCGCGCGGGCTGCTGACCACCGAAGGCGAGGAACGCACCACTTACCAGATTCTCTCGCCGGCCGCAGAGGTGCTGTCGGGTGACCCGACGTTGCCACGGCCGAGGCTCTCCGATTTCCCGGAGATCGGCCAGATCAACCGGCGCACGCTATCGCATCGAAGCGAGGACTGGCGGATCGCCTACACCTACGTCACCCGCGCCGCGGACAACAGCGTGCCGGCGGCGCCGATCCTGATCCAGGTGGCAGAGACGCTGGAGCGGCGCAACGCGCTGGCCAACGAGATCATCCGCGGCATCATCGTGCCGCAGTTCCTGCTGCTGCCGATTGCGGTGTTCCTGGTCTGGTTCGGCCTCTCCCGCGGCCTGCATCCGTTGAAGGCCTTGCAGGAGCGGATCCGAAACCGCCGTCCGGACGACTTCTCCCCGATCGACCCGCAGGGCACGCCGGAGGAGATCGCGCCGCTGGTGACGGCCTTCAACGACCTTCTGCTGCGGCTCGAGCAGAACATCGGCGCGCAGAAGCGCTTCATCGGCGACGCCGCGCACCAGCTGAAGACGCCCCTGGCCGGTCTGCGCACGCAGGCCGAACTCGCGCTGAAGGAAGGCGACGCCAACGAGTTGCGCAGCAGCTTGCGCTACATCGCCAGCAGCGCCGAACGCTCGGCGAGAATGGTCTCGCAGCTGCTGTCGCTGGCGCGGATGGAGAACCTGCGGGACGCCTCGCTGTTCGAGAGGCTTGATCTTGCGCAGCTCGCGCCAGCGGTCGTCGGCGAATGGGTGCCCCAGGCGCTGCGCCGCGGGATCGACCTCGGCTTCGAACGGGAGGTTGCGTCGGCCTGGGTGGAAGGGCTGCCGCTGCTGCTGCGGGAGCTCATGAACAACCTGATCGACAACGCCCTGCAGCACACGCCGCGCCAGGGCTCGGTCACGGTGCGCCTGCGCCGGCTGGAAGCCGCGGACGGGTTGGTGGATGAGGGGCCCGGCACGCCCGGGATCGTTCTCGAGGTTGAGGATACCGGCAGCGGCATCCCGGCGGCGGAGCAGGCGCGGGTCTTCGACCGCTTCTACCAGGTGCTGGGCGCCAGGAGCGAGGGCAGTGGCCTCGGCCTCGCGATCGTGCTCGAGATCGCCGACCAGCACCAGGCGAGCGTTTCGGTCCACAGCCCGGTCACCCAAGACCCGCAGACCGGACGGGACAACGGCACCCGCTTCCAGGTGTTCTTCGCCGATCCGCATAGCCTGCGAGACGCCTGAGGCGAAGTCCCGGCAGCCACCCGGTTGGTGGACGGTCCGCCCGAGGCTGCCTTTTGACCCGATCCGGGGCAAACGGATAGAATCGATCTCTCGGTTACGGATGGGTGCGCAGGCATCCGGCCGGTCGCCGCAGCAGGCAGTCACCGTGGAGATGTAGCTCAGCTGGTTAGAGCGCACGACTCATAATCGTGAGGTCGGTGGTTCAAGTCCACCCTTCTCTACCATTTGACCATCCAGCCAACGGCACCCGATCGATGGACCCGCGCGGTCAGGGCAACTCCGCCAACAGCCGTCGGCGCGTCGCGACAGAGCCCTCCCGGACCTTCCCGTCCTCGTAAATCCAGAACGGCCTGGAGGACCGCAAAAGTTCCGTGTAGATTTCGCTTCGGGGCCGATCCCAGCTGCACAAGAAGGCGGCGCGCTGTCGCTCAGGGTAGTGTGCCGCGACGCCCCGCAGGAACCAGATGGCCCGGATCTCAGACACGAGCGTCTTGTCCGGGTTCGAAAACATGAACTCGGCTTCGGCCACCTGCTCGGCCTTCATGTGGTCCCATTG
>JACCRJ010000055.1 GCA_013813615.1 Lautropia sp.
CATCTCGGACATCGACTGGGCGGAGTTTTTCGAGAGCGTGAGCCTCGTCGACAGGCATCTGCAGGCGACGGATGGCTTTGGGGAAATGGACTTTCCGACGCGCAACCTGTATCGAAGCAGGATCGAACAGCTGGCCCGCCGCTCGTCGTTCTCGGAACTCGAGATCGCCGATCTCGTCCTCACAGTGTCGCAGAGGGCCGCGACCGGTGCGGCGAACGCCGGTGACACGCAGCGGATGGGCGATGCCGGTTACCACCTGATCGGGAAAGGCCGCCAGCAACTGGAGCAGACGCTGGCGTTCCGGCCCCCTCCCGGGCTGCGCATCCGGCGCTTTACCGTCCGTTCGGGCGTCGGCGGCTATCTGGGCGCAATCCTGCTTCTCACGGTCATGTTGCTGCTGCTGGCTGGGTGGGCGATCGCAGCGCCGGAGCTGGGGTGGGTGTGGCTCGGCGCGCTCGCCGTCATTGCCTTGCTCCCGGCCACGGAGGTGGCGACGGCGCTGGTCAACCGCGCAGTCGCCGGGACTTTCGGCGCCACGTTGCTGCCCGGGTTGCGCCTGAGCGCGGGCGTTCCGGAATCGCTGCGAACGCTCGTTGCCGTGCCGACCCTTCTGAGCAACGAGACGGACCTGCTCGCACAGGTGGAACAGCTCGAAGTCCATCATCTTTCGAGCGTCGGCGGCGATCTGGCGTTTGTCCTTCTGCTCGACGGCGCGGACGCGGACCGGGAGGAGCTTCCTGAAGACGCGCAACTGCTTGCGGTAGCGGTCCGGGCCATCGCGGATCTGAACCGGCGCCATGGTCCGGCTCCGGGAGGCCGCCGGTTCCTGCTGCTGTATCGGCGGCGGCTGTTCAACGCTGCCGAGAACAGGTGGATGGGATGGGAGCGCAAACGAGGCAAGTTGCATGAATTGAATCGGCTGCTGCGCGGAGCTCAGGACACCAGCTTTGCCGCCGTCGCCGGGACGGCGCCCTGGGTGCCGCAGAATGTGCGCTTCGTGATCACGCTCGACGCCGATACGCGGCTGCCGAGGGACACGGCGCTGCGGCTGATCGGAAAGATGGCGCATCCCCTCAACCGGCCGCAGTTCGACGCCACCGGCGACCGCGTGGTCGAGGGCTACGGGATCCTGCAGCCTCGAGTGACATCGGCGCTGCCGATCGGCAGCGCCGGGTCGATGTATCAGCGGGCCTTCTCCGCCCCGGGAGGCATCGATCCGTACACCGCGGCGGTCTCGGACGTCTACCAGGATCTCTTCGACGAAGGCTCCTATACCGGCAAGGGCATCTACGACGTCGACGCCTTCGAAGTCGCCCTGCGGGCCCGCATACCGGAGAATGCCCTGCTCAGCCACGACCTCTTCGAAGGCGTATTTGCACGCGCCGGCCTCGCTTCCGATATCGAGGTCGTGGAAGAGGCACCGTCACGTTACGATGTCGTCGGCAAGCGCCAGCATCGCTGGACGCGCGGCGACTGGCAGCTGCTGCCGTGGGTCTTGAAGCGGCAGGCGGCAGGGCGCGCGGTCCCGCTGCTTGGCAGGGTGAAGATGCTCGACAACCTGCGGCGCTCGCTGCTCGCGCCGCTCACACTGCTGGCGGTGGGCCTGTGCTGGCTGCTGCCCCTGTCCTCGGGCATGGCCGGGATCCTGGTCGTCCTGGCGGGCCTCTCGATCCCGGCGATCATGCCGCCGCTGCTATCGCTGCTGCCGCGCCGGCGCGGCGTCCTGATCCGCAGCCACCTGCGCATGCTGGCCGGCGACTTCAGGATTGCCGCCACCCAGATCCTGCTTTCGGTGGCATTCCTGCCGGACCAGGCATGGAGGATGGGGGATGCCATCGCGCGGACCCTGTACCGCCTGTTCGCTTCCCGACGCCATCTCCTGGAATGGACTACCGCGGCTCAGGCGGCGAGACGCCCGCGCCTGGATCTGCAAGGATTCCAGGCGGAGATGGCAGGCGGCACCGCGCTCACGCTGTCGATGACGGCGGTGGCGGTCGCGGTCGCACCGGCTTCATGGCCACTGATGTTGCCGTTTGTCGCGCTGTGGCTTGCGGCGCCGGCGCTCGCTCTCGAGGCCAGCCAGGCAATGCCCGTGGCGCGGCGCCAGTCCGTCTCGGGGCCGGACGCGGCTGCCTTGCGCCTGACGGCACGCCGAACCTGGCGATTCTTCGAGACGTTCCTGACGGCGGCCGACAACATGCTGCCACCGGACAATTTTCAGGAGGATCCCAGACCTGTAGTCGCGCATCGGACCTCGCCGACCAACATCGGCCTCTATCTGCTGGCTGCCATCGCGGCGCGCGATTTCGGCTGGAGTGGAACAGGGGCGACGCTGGCTCGTCTGGAAGCGACCTTCGGGACCCTGCGCAAGCTGCCCCGGTTCAGGGGCCATTTCTTCAACTGGTACGGCACGCTGGATCTGCAGGTGCTTGCGCCGGCTTATGTTTCGTCGGTCGACAGCGGCAACTTCGCCGGGCATCTGATCGCGGTCGCCAACGCGTGCGAGGAGTGGATGGACGCCGCCATCGCGCCGGCCGCGCGTTCGGGAATGGCGGACCAGGTCAGGCTGGTCCGTGAGGTCGCCGACGCCCTGCCCTCGGCGGCAGACGAGCGCGTGCGGCAGCTGACTGCGCTATGTGACGAGATGGACCTGCTGCTGACGAGCACGCAGGCGATCGAGTCGCTGACGCCCACGATGAAGCGGCTGGCCGCGAAGGCGGTAAAGGTTGCGCGAGACATCCTGCCGGCGGACGCCGACGCCGGCTACGCCGACCTGGTGTTCTGGACCGGGGCGCTGGAGAGAACCGTTGCGGAGCATGGAGTCGACCGCCAGCAGGCGGCGCCGCAATCGTTGGCGGGACGTCTGGCTGCGCTTGCTGCCGAGGCGCGCGAAATGGCACTCGCGATGGATTTTTCCTTTCTCCTCGATCCGGAGCGAAAGCTGCTGTCGATCGGCTTCAACCACGTCGACAACAGCCTGGATCCGAGTTGCTACGACCTGCTCGCCTCCGAGGCGCGACTCGCCAGCCTCTTCGCCATCGCCAAGGGGGACGTTTCGACGCGTCACTGGTTCCGCCTCGGCAGGGCTGCAAGGCCCCTCGGCAGCGGGTCCGCCTTGATCTCCTGGTCGGGCTCGATGTTCGAGTACCTGATGCCTTCGCTGGTGATGCGCGCACCGGTCGGCAGCCTTCTCGAGCAGACCAATCGGCTGGTGGTGGCGTGCCAGGTTTCCTATGGAAAATCGCTGGGCATTCCCTGGGGGATTTCGGAGTCCGCCTACAACGCCCGCGACATGGAGTTCACGTACCAGTACTCCAATTTCGGCGTTCCCGGACTCGGGCTGAAGCGCGGACTCTCCGAGAACCTGGTCATTGCACCGTACGCGACCGGCCTGGCAGCGATGGTGGATCCACCCGCAGCGCAGCAGAACTTTCTGCGCCTTGCCGAGGCCGGTGCAAGCGGCCGGTATGGATTCTATGAAGCCCTCGATTTCACCGCCTCGCGGCTTCCGGCAGACGAAGTCGTGGTGGTCGTGCGCAACTTCATGGCCCACCACCAAGGCATGACCATCGTCGCCATTGCCAACGCCCTGCAGGACGGCAGGATGAGGGCCCGTTTCCATCGGGAGCCGATGATCCAGGCGTGCGAGCTCCTGCTCCAGGAACGGATGCCTCGCAACGTCGGGATTGCGCATCCCCGCGCAGAGGAAGTGAAAGCATCGGCAACGGGGATCGTGCCCACTGCGCCGACGGTGCGTCGTCTGGTGGCGACTGGCCGCGCCGTGGACGCAGGACCGACGACGCATCTGCTCTCGAACGGGCGCTACACCGTAATGCTGACAGGGACGGGTTCCGGCTTCAGCAACTGGCGCGAGATTGCCGTGACTCGATGGCGTGAAGACGCGACGCTGGACGACTGGGGTTCCTACATCTTTGTTCGCGATACCCGGAGCGGAAAGCTCTGGACCGCAGCTTCGCGGGGATGCGGGGTCGACGCAGACGCCGGTGCGGATGACGCGGCAGACCACTGCGAAGTGGTTTTCGGCGAGGACCACGCGGAGTTCATGCGCCGGGACGGCAGCCTGGCCACTACCCTGGAAGTCCTGGTGTCGGGCGAGGACGACGGCGAGGTGCGCAGGGTGACGGTGGCGAACAGTGGACGCCGGCCGCGCGAGATCGAACTGACGAGCTACGCCGAACTCGTCCTGGCGTCCCCCTCTGCAGACAACGCGCACCCGGCGTTCGCCAAGATGTTCGTCGTGACCGAGTACCTGGCGGAGTACGGCGCGCTGATGGCCACGCGCCGGCCTCGCTCGCCCGGTGAGGCGCCGGTCTGGGCCGCGCATTTCGCGGTGGTCGAAGGCGACGTCGTCGCGGAAGCGCAGTACGAGTCCGATCGCGCACGTTTCAGAGGCCGCCGCTTCGAGTTCAGGGCTGCCGCTGCACTGACGCAGGGCCGGCAGCTGTCCAATACGGTCGGTACGGTCCTCGATCCGATCTTTTCGATCCGGCAGCGCCTGGTGATCCAGCCCGCCCGGAGTGCCCGTGTCGCATTCTGGACGCTCGTCGCCTCGTCGCGGTCGGAGCTTCTGAACCTGATCGACAAGCATCATGACCGCAGCGCTTTCGACCGGGCGAAGACGCTGGCGTGGACGCAGGCCCAGGTCCAGCTTCGCCACCTCGACATCCAGGCGCTGGAGGCCGCGGATTTCCAGCAACTGGCCGCGCCCATACTGTATGCCGACCCGCGCTTCCGGGCTCCCTCCGGGACGATCCTGCGCGGCGCTGGATCTCAGGCGGGTTTGTGGCCTCATGCGATCTCGGGCGACTTGCCGATCGTGCTGCTGCTCATCGACGATCTGGAGGACGTCGCACAGGTCCGCCAGCTGCTCCGAGCTCAAGAATACTGGCGCATCAAGCGCCTCGCGGTCGATCTGGTCATCGTCAACGAACGCGCCGCTTCCTACGTGCAGGATTTGCAGATCGCGATCGAAACAGCCGTGCGCAGCAGCCAGGCACGGCCACGTTTTGGCGCGGAGCTCGCCCAGGGCACGGTCCACGCGCTTCGCGCCGATCTCATGACACCGCAGGCCCACGACCTGCTGCAATCGGTCGCCCGTGTCGTCCTGGTAGCCCGCCGCGGCACGATCAGCGCCCAACTCGCCGGCCTGGCCCGGAAGAAGACGTCTGCGTTGCAAGTCGTTCCTGGCAAGCGGCCGTTGCAGCCGCCACGAGTCGCGCGGGGAGCCCCGCCGATGCGGGTGCCGGCGGAGGAGGATCTCGAGTTCTTCAACGGTCTCGGCGGCTTCGACAAGGACGGTCGGGAATACGTGGTGGTGCTCGATGCCGGAGACAGAACACCGGCGCCGTGGATCAACGTGATCTCCAACCAGGCGTTCGGCTTCCAGGTATCGGCGGACGGCGCTGGCTATACCTGGGCAGAAAACAGCCGCGAAAACCAGCTGAGTCCCTGGTCCAATGACCCGGTCGCCGATCCGCCGGGTGAATCGATCTATATCAGGGACGAGGTGAGCGGCGAGCTCTTCAGTCCCACCGCCTCGCCGATCCGCGGTGGCGGTGTCTACGTGGCCAGGCATGGCTTCGGATACAGCCGCTTCGAGCACGAAGCCAAGGGCATCGGTGTCGAATTGCTGCAGTTCGTGCCGCTGGTCGATCCGATCAAGATTTCTCGCCTGGTTCTGCGCAACCGCTCGACCGTGCCGCGGCGCCTGTCGGTGACGGCGTTCGTCGAATGGGTCCAGGGTACGTCGCGAGGGGCATCCGGAACTTCGATCCAGACGGAAATCGACGCCGCGACCGGCGCGATGCTGGCGCGAAACCCCTGGAGCATCGTCTACGGCGGCCGGGTCGCTTTTGCCGACCTTGGCGGTCTGCAGACAGCCTGGACGGGCGACCGGGCCGAGTTCATCGGCCGCGCCGGCAGTCATGCAGCGCCTGCGGCGCTGTCGGCGGCTGCGACCTCCCTGTCCAATCGGACCGGCGCCGGCCTGGATCCCTGCTCGGCCCTGCAGGCGGTTGTCGAGCTCGACGCAGGCGAATCGGTCGAGCTGGTCTGTTTCCTGGGTGAATGCGCTACTGCCGAAGCGGCTCAGGCGCTGCTTCTCCGATATCGCACGGCCGATCTGGACGCGGTGTTCGATGACGTGGCCGAGCACTGGCGTGCGATCCTCTCGGCAGTCCAGGTCAGAACGCCCGACCGTGCGATGGACATCATGCTGAACGGCTGGCTGCTCTACCAGACGCTCGCCTGCCGCATCCGTGCGCGGTCGGCCTTCTACCAGGCGAGCGGCGCCTATGGCTTTCGCGATCAACTCCAGGACGGGATGGCGCTGACCTTCTCGCAGCCCGAGGAAACGCGGGGTCATCTGCTGCGGGCCGCTTCCCGGCAGTTCGTCGAGGGCGACGTGCAGCATTGGTGGCTGCCGCATTCGGGGCGAGGTGTGCGGACCCGGATCTCCGATGACCGGGTCTGGCTCGGCTTCGCGACTGCCACCTATGTGGACGTGGCGGGCGACCCGACGGTCCTCGAGGAGATGGTGCCGTTTCTGGAAGGCCCGGCGCTTCAGCCGGGACAGCACGATGACTTCTTCCTGCCGTCGTTTGCGGAAGCGCCCGGGACGCTGTTCGAGCATTGTGCACGTGGCATCGACCAGTGCCTGGAGCTTACGGGACAACTTGGACTGCCGCTCATCGGTACCGGCGACTGGAACGACGGCATGAACCGGGTGGGCGAAGGCGGCAGGGGCGAGAGCGTGTGGCTCGGGTGGCTGCTCGTGAAGACCATCGAACTCTTTGCGCCGTTTGCGGAGGCCAGGGATAGCGCCCAGGACAAGGCGCGCGCGGTACGCTGGCGGGCGCATTCGGCGTCGGTGCGGGCGGCTCTTGAGCGGGAAGCCTGGGATGGCGAATGGTATCGCCGGGCAACCTACGACGATGGAACCTGGCTGGGCTCCAGGACAAGCGAGGAATGCCGGATCGATTCGATTGCGCAGTCGTGGGCAGTCCTGTCGGGCGCCGCCGACCCGGCGCGGGCTGCCGCGGCAATGGAATCCGTCGATCGTCATCTGATCCGCCACGAGGAGGGGCTGGCCCTGTTGTTCACGCCGCCGTTCGACAAGACCGCCCGTGATCCCGGGTACATCAAGGGATATCCCCCGGGTCTGCGCGAAAACGGTGGGCAGTACAGCCACGCTGCGATGTGGGCGGTGCTGGCTTTTGCGAAGCTGGGCGCCGGTGACAAGGCCGGTGCGCTGTTCGCCCTGCTGAACCCGATCAATCATGCGCGCACGCCCGGGGATGTCGACCGCTATAAAGTGGAGCCCTATGTGGTTGCCGCCGACGTCTACTCGGTCGAGCCGCATGTCGGCCGCGGCGGCTGGACCTGGTATACCGGCTCGGCCGGCTGGATGT
>JACCRJ010000108.1 GCA_013813615.1 Lautropia sp.
CCGACCTGGTGATCCCTGGCGGCCGGCTTGCCCGGCAGCGTGACCTGGCCTGGGAGATGGTCACCTCCATCCCGGGGGTCAGCTGCGTCAAGCCCAAGGCCGCGCTCTACCTGTTCCCCCGGCTCGACCCCCGCTTCTACCCGATCGTCGACGACCAGCATTTCATCCTGGAGATGCTGGAGGCGCAGAAGGTGCTGGTGGTCCAGGGCACTGGTTTCAACTGGCCGCATCCGGACCACCTCCGGCTGGTCTTTCTCCCCAATACCGACGACCTGGAAGAGGCTATCGGCCGCTTCACCGTCTTCCTGGCGGACTACCGCCGGCGCCACGCCACCATCGCCACCTTGGCTGCGTAGCGGGCAGGGGGTTGGCATGACCATGTCTGCAAGGCCTGCTCTGCGGCCAATCCGCGTCGGCCTGCTCGGCTACGGCACCGTAGGCAGCGGCGTGGCCGAGGTGCTGGTGGCGAACCGGGAGGAAATCCGGCGGCGCGCCGGCAGGGACATCGAAGTGACCCGCATCGCGGTCCGCAACCCGGCACGGGTGCGGGCGCAGGTCGCCGCGACGATATCGGTAACCGACCAGCCGTTCGACGTGGTGCGGGATCCGGCGATCGACGTGGTGGTGGAACTGATCGGCGGTACCGGCATTGCCCGGGACCTGCTGCTGGAAGCGATCGCGCATCGCAAGCATGTGGTCACGGCCAACAAGGCGCTGCTTGCCGTTTTCGGCAACGAAGTCTTCGCGGCGGCGAGCCGGCAGAACGCGATCATCGCGTTCGAGGGTGCGGTCGCCGGCGGCATACCGATCATCAAGGCTCTGCGCGAAGGCCTCACCGCCAACCGCATCGACTGGCTGGCCGGCATCATCAATGGCACCACCAATTTCATCCTCTCCGAGATGCGGGACAAGGGGCTGCCGTTCGACGAGGTGCTGGCGCAGGCGCAAGCGCTGGGCTATGCGGAAGCGGATCCGAGCTTCGACATCGACGGCATCGACGCCGCGCACAAGGTCGCGATCCTGGCGGCCATCGCCTTCGGTATTCCGGTGCAGTTCGACCGGGCGTACGTCGAGGGCATTTCCGCCCTGGCCGGCGAAGACATCCGCTATGCGGAGAAGCTAGGCTACCGGATAAAGCTGCTGGGTATCGCCAAGCGCCGTCCCGCCGGCATCGAGCTGCGCGTGCATCCCACGCTGATACCGACGCGGCGACTGCTGGCGAACGTCGAGGGCGCGATGAACGCGGTCTGGGTAAAGGGCGACGTGGTGGGGCACACCATGTACTTCGGCAAGGGCGCTGGCAAGGAGCCTACCGCGAGCGCCGTCATCGCGGATCTGGTGGATGTGACGCGGATGCTCACCTCCGACCCCGAGAACCGCGTGCCGCATCTGGCTTTCCAGCCGGACGAACTGTCGGATGCGACCATCCTGCCGGCGGGCGAGATGGAAACATCCTATTACCTGCGCCTGCGGGTGCGCGATGAACCCGGCGTGCTGGCCGACATCACGCGGATCCTGGCGGACGGGCGGATTTCCATCGACGCGATGCTGCAGCGTGAACCGGACGAAGGCGAGGGGAGCACCGACATCATCATGCTGACCCACCAGACCATCGAGCACCGCATCGATACCGCCATCCATCACATCGAGGCGCTGCCCACCGTGCTGTCCAAGGTGACGCGCCTGCGCGTGGAGCAACTGAACTGATGACACGTTCCTGATGCGATACATCTCCACCCGCGGCGGCATGGAGCCGCTGTCCTTCACCGGCGTTCTGCTGGGTGGGCTCGCGCCCGATGGCGGGCTGGTGGTGCCCGAGCAGATACCCCGCGTCGATGACGCAACGCTGCAGCAGTGGCGGGGCCAGACGTACGCGGAGCTCGCATTCAGCATCCTGAGCCTGTACTGCGACGACATCCCGCAGGATGACCTCCGGGCGATGGTCGATCGCACCTATACCGCGAAGACGTTCGGCTCGCCGGAGATCACGCCGCTGACCCTCCTGGAGGAGGGCCCGGCCGGCCCGCTCTACCTGGAGCACCTGTCCCACGGCCCGACGCTGGCGTTCAAGGACCTGGCGATGCAGCTGCTGGGGCAGCTGTTCGAGTACGTGCTGCTCAAGGAGGACCGCTGGCTCAATGTGCTCGGGGCGACCTCCGGCGATACCGGCAGCGCAGCCGAGTACGCGATGCGCGGCAAGCGCAACATGCGGGTCTTCATGCTCTCGCCCGACGGCCGGATGAGCCGCTTCCAGCGCGCCCAGATGTACAGTCTGCAGGACCCCAACATCTTCAACATCGCGATCGACGGTGTCTTCGACGACTGCCAGGACATGGTCAAGGCGGTGTCGTCCGATCTCGCCTTCAAGCAGCGCCGCTCGATCGGCACCGTCAACTCCATCAACTGGGCGCGAGTCGTTGCCCAGGTCGTCTACTACTTCAAGGGCTACTTCGCCGCCACCACGGCCAACGACCAGCAGGTTTCGTTCGCGGTGCCCACCGGCAACTTCGGCAACGTGCTCGCCGCGCACATCGCACGCATGATGGGCCTGCCGGTCGCGAAGCTGGTGGTTGCAACCAACGAGAACGACGTGCTCGACGAGTTCTTCAAGACCGGTCTTTACCGTGTGCGCAGCAACGCCCAGACGCACGAAACCAGCAGCCCGTCGATGGACATCTCCAAAGCCTCGAACTTCGAGCGGTTCGTCTTCGACCTGCTCGACCGGGACGGCGCGCGCGTGGCCTCCCTCTGGCAGATGGTCGATGCCCACGGCGAGTTCGACCTCGGCGGCACCCGTGAGTTCCACCGTGCCGAGTCCTGGGGCTTTCGCTCGGGTTCCAGTTCGCATGCGCAGCGCATCGACACCATCCGCCACTGGCGCGACAAGGCCTCGATCGTCGTCGACACCCACACCGCCGACGGCCTCGCGGTCGCGCAGCAATATCGCGAGGCAGGCGTGCCGATGATCTGCATGCAGACCGCACAGGCAGCCAAGTTCGCCGAGAGCATTCGCGAGGCGATCGGAGAGGAGCCCCTGCCGCCGCCGGCTTATCGCGGGCTGGAGTCGCTGGTGCAGCGGTACACGCTGATGCCCGCTGACCTGGCGTTGCTCAAGCGCTTCATCGCGGCTCGCACCTGAGCCGCCGGAAATGCCAGGCGCGTGAAGGTATTCGGATTCGCCGGCTTTTCGGGAGCCGGCAAGACGACGCTGATCGAGCAGCTGATTCCGCGCTTCGTCATGCGCGGGCTGAAAGTCTCGCTGATCAAGCATGCCCATCATTCGTTCGACATCGACAAGCCGGGCAAGGACTCCCATCGCCATCGTGAGGCCGGCGCCGGCGAGATACTGATCACGTCGGCGCAACGCTGGGTCCTGATGCATGAACTGCGGGGCGAGCCGGAGCCGGGGCTGCGCGAGCAGTTGCGACTCTTATCGCCGTGCGACCTCGTCCTGGTCGAAGGCTACAAGTCCGCCGACATCCCCAAGATCGAGGTCCACCGGCCGCGCACGGGAAACCCGCTGCTGCATCCGCAGGACCCCAACATCCTGGCGATCGCCAGCGACCAGCCGATCAGCGTGACGATTCCGCTTCTCGACCTGAACGACATGGACGCGATCGCGGAATTCATCATGCATCAGCGGGGCCTGCAGATCGACGCCGCCGTCCGGTCCGCTATCATCGAATCGACATGAAAACCGAACCTCTGACGACAGCGCCGGCTCCGCAGCCGGGCGGGCGCCGGACGGGACCGGTCCCGTTTGACGACGCCCTGACCGGACTGCTGCGCCATGCTGCGCCGCCAGGTGCCACCGAGGAGATTCCGACGCTGGAGGCAGCGCACCGGGTGCTTGCCCAGGCGGTGGTGTCGCCGCTGGCGGTGCCGGAATGGGACAACTCGCAGATGGACGGCTACGCGGTCCGCAGCAGCGAACTGGTAGCCGCCGTGCCGAACCGGAAGCCTGCGCAACTGCGGGTGAGCCAGCGGATCGCCGCCGGCCAGCAGGGCATGCGGCTCGAGCTTGGTACCGTCGCTCGCATCTTCACCGGCGCTGCCGTGCCCGCGGGCGCCGACGCAGTCGTCATGCAGGAGCAGGCCGTGCCCGCGGGAGAAGGCGCCGAAGGCGGGCAGCTGGTGCAGTTCACCCATTCGCCGGTTCCCGGGGAATGGATCCGGCGCCGGGGCGAGGACATCGAGTCCGGCGCGACCATCCTGCAGCCGGGCATCCGCCTGACGCCGCAGGCGACCGGCCTGGCCGCCTCTGTGGGCGCCGCGACGCTCAAGGTGTTCGGCCGGTTGCGGGTCGCCTGCTTTTTCACCGGTGATGAACTGGTGATGCCGGGCGAGCCGCTCAAGCCGGGGTCGATCTACAACTCCAACCGTTTCCTGCTGACCGGGCTGCTGCGACGCCTCGGCTGCGAGGTCCTGGATCTCGTCATTATCGGCGACAGCCTCGAGGCAACCCGGGCTGCCCTGCGGCAGGCGGCTGCGCAGTCGGACCTGATCGTCACCTCCGGCGGCGTGTCGGTCGG
>JACCRJ010000120.1 GCA_013813615.1 Lautropia sp.
GGAGCAGGCGGCGCACGGTTATGAAACTGAGATCAGGGTTCCCTCGTGGGACAACTGCTCAACCTGCAAGGGCAGCGGCGCCAAGCCCGGAACCAAGCCGCAGACCTGCCGGACGTGCGGCGGCCATGGGGTGGTCCGCATCCAGCAGGGCTTCTTCTCGGTGCAGCAGACCTGCCCGACCTGCCACGGAACGGGCAAGGTCATACCCGAGCCCTGCGAGGCCTGCGAAGGCGTCGGCCGGATCAAGCGGACCAAGACGCTGCAGGTCAAGATTCCGGCGGGCATCGACGACGGCATGCGCATCCGCTCGGCGGGCAACGGCGAACCCGGCGTGAACGGCGGCCCGGCGGGCGACCTCTACGTCGAGATCCGGATCAAGGAGCATTCAGTCTTCAAGCGTGACGGCGACGACCTGCATTGCGAGGTGCCGATCGGCATCACCACGGCGGCACTCGGCGGAACCATCCAGGTCCCCACCCTCGGTGGCAAGGCCGAGATCGAACTGCCGGAAGGCGTGCAGACCGGCAAGGTGTTCCGGCTGCGCGGCAAGGGCATCAAGGGCGTGAGATCCGCCCATCCGGGCGACCTTTACGCACATATCGCGCTGGAGACCCCGGTGCGGCTGACGGACAAGCAGAAGCAGATCCTGCGGGACCTCGACCAGAGCTTGTCGGATGCCAGGCACAGCCCGCAGACGCGCAGCTGGAAGGACCGGGTCAAGGAGTTCTTTCAGTAGCGCACGGTGCTGCCGCGTCCAGGCAGGGGGTTGCTGCCGCTGCAGGTCCGGTGAAGGCGGACGGGCTTTTTTGCAGCAGCTGGCCCGACTGGGCTACAGTCACGGCATGCGCGATATCGAAATCAGACGTCCCATAGGACGCGGCAAAGGGAGACCAGTGGACGCGGCGGCGCGTGATGCCGTCCGTGACCTTCTCGGAGACTGCCCCCGCCGTCCCGACCTGCTGATCGAATACCTCCACCTGATCCAGGACTCGCAGTCCTGCCTGCCGGTGGCGATGCTGACCGCGCTGGCCGGGGAACTGCGGCTGTCGCAGGCCGAGGTGTTCGAAGTCGCCACCTTCTATCATCACTTCGACGTGGTGAAGGAAGGCGAGGCTCGACCCCCGGCGCTCACCATCCGCGTCTGTGATTCCGCGCCCTGCATGATGGCGGGCGCGGAAAAGCTGCTCGGGTCGCTCGAGCGGTACGCGCACCGGTCGGCGACGCCGATGCGCATCCAGCGGGTGCCTTGCGTGGGCCGCTGTGCCGAGGCGCCTGCAGCCGTGGTACACCAGTTTCCCGTCGCGCCGGCTACTCTGGAAGCGGTCGACGAAGCGGTGCTCGGCAGGCTGCGCGAGTGCCCTGTGCCGGCTGAGGCGATTCGGCTGGAGGCCGCGCTGGCCGACGGCGCCTACGGCACGCTGCGACAGTTGCTGTTCGCGCCGCGCAGCGCCGAGGCGCTGGAGGCGGTCTATTCCCGACTGGAGAGCGCCGGTCTCCGCGGGCTGGGGGGCGCCGGCTTTCCTGCGGGCCGCAAGTGGCGAATCGTCGCACAGCAGCCGGGGCAGCGCCTGCTGGCGGTCAACGCCGACGAAGGCGAGCCCGGGACCTTCAAGGACCGGCACTACCTCGAGCGCCGGCCCCACCAGTTCCTGGAGGGCATGCTGATCGCGGCCTGGGCCGTCGACTGTCAGGCATGCTACATCTACCTGCGCGACGAGTATCCCGGCGTGCGGCGGCTGCTGGAAGCGGAGATTGCAGCGGTGCAGTCGCTCGCAGTCGGTTTGTGGGCCGAGCAGGGCTGGCCGCTGCCGAGAATCCACCTGCGTCGCGGCGCGGGCGCCTATATCTGCGGCGAAGAGAGCGGGATGCTCGAATCGATCGAAGGCAGGCGCGGCATGCCCCGCCTGCGCCCGCCCTATATCGCGGAGATCGGGCTGTTCGACCGGCCGACGCTCGCCCACAATGTGGAGACCCTCTACTGGGTTCCCGAGATCGTCGCTCGCGGCCCCGAATGGTTCGGATCGCACGGCCGCCGCGGCCGCAAGGGCCTGCGCAGCTTCTCCGTGTCCGGCAGGGTGCGCAGCCCGGGCGTCAAACTGGCGCCGGCGGGCATCTCGCTGCGGGAGCTGGTCGACGAATATTGCGAGGGCATGCTGCCGGGTCATGAACTCTACGGCTATCTTCCCGGCGGCGCTTCCGGCGGCATCCTGCCGGCGACGCTCGCCGACGAGCCGCTGGACTTCGACACCCTGCAGAAGCACGGCTGCTTCATCGGCTCGGCGGCGGTGATCGTCCTGTCGCAGCACGATCGCGCCCGGGACGTCGCGCACAACATGATGGCGTTTTTCCGGCACGAGTCCTGCGGGCAGTGCACGCCGTGTCGCAGCGGCACAGCCAAGGCGGTCGGCCTGATGCAGGATCCGGTGTGGAACGTCCCGCTGATGCAGGACCTGTCGGCGGTGATGATCGACGCGTCCATCTGCGGGCTCGGCCAGGCCGCGCCCAACCCGATGCTGTCGGTGCTGCGGTTCTTCCCCGGGGAAGTAGCCGACGGAACCGCCTGTCCGAACCCGGAGAGCAAGACATGAATGCGCCGATCCGCGCCGAGGCCCTCGCGGTCGAATTCGAACTCGACGGGAAGGCTTGCTCGGCCCTGGCCGGCGAGACCATCCTGCAGGCAGCGCGACGCGCCGGCGCCGAGATTCCGACGCTCTGCTACCAGGACGGCTATCGTCCGGACGGCAACTGCCGGGTCTGCATGGTGGAAATCGAGGGCGAGCGTGTGCTGGCGCCGTCCTGCTGCAGGAGTCCAAAGCCCGGCATGAAGGTCCAGATCGACAGCAGCCGCGCCACCGCGGCTCGCAGGACGGTTCTTGAACTGCTGATGGCGGACGCGCCGGCGCTCGAGCAGCGCGTCGATTCGGAACTGATGAACTGGGCTGCCCGGGAAGGGGTTCTGCAGAGCCGGTTCCCGGCGCGCGCACGGATAGCGCCCGACCGCACCCACCCGGGCATAGCGGTGAACCTGGATGCCTGTATCCAGTGCGGCCGCTGCGTGCGCGGCTGCCGGGAGGAACAGGTCAACGACGTGATCGGCTTCGCCTGGCGCGGCGATGCGGCGATGATCGTGTTCGACATGGACGACCCGATGGGCGCGTCCACCTGCGTCGCGTGTGGTGAATGCGTGCAGGCCTGCCCGACCGGCGCCTTGATGCCCAAGCTGCCGGGCAGCAATGACGTCGCGCCGCGCGAGGTGGAGAAGAAGGTCGATTCGCTCTGCCCGTTCTGCGGCGTCGGCTGCCAACTCACCTACAACATCACCGCCAACCGCATCCTCTTCGTCGAGGGCAAGGATGGCCCCGCCAACCACTCGCGGTTGTGCGTCAAGGGCCGCTATGGCTTCGACTATGCGATGAGTCCCGACCGGCTCACGGTCCCGCTGATCCGCAAGGAAGGCTTTGCCAAGAACGCTCACTTCGACCGGGTTCCCGACGACTGGCGGGAGGCGTTTCGCGAGGCGACCTGGGAGGAAGCGCTCGATCACGCGGGGCTCGGCCTTGCCCGCATCCGTGACCGGCACGGGCCGAAGTCGCTCGCCGGGTTCGGCTCGGCCAAGGGGAGCAACGAAGAGGCCTACCTGTTCCAGAAGCTGGTGCGCATCGGCTTCGGCAGCAACAACGTCGACCACTGCACGCGCCTGTGCCATGCGTCGTCGGTCGCGGCGCTGCTGGAAGGCATCGGGTCGGGCGCGGTCTCGAACCAGGTGAGCGACGTGCAGTTCGCCGACGTCATCTTCGTGATCGGCGCCAATCCCACCGCCAACCATCCGGTGGCTGCAACCTGGATCAAGAACGCAGTCAAGCGGGGCGCCCGACTGGTGGTGGCGGATCCGCGCCGCACCGACCTCGCGCGCCATGCCGCACACGTGCTGCAGTTCACGGCCGACAGCGATGTGGCGCTCCTGAACGCCCTGATCCATGTGGTCATCGACGAAGGCCTGGTGGATCGGCAGTTCGTCGAGCAACGCACGCTGAATTTCTCCGCGATACGGGACAACGTGGCCGCCTGCACGCCGGAGGCGATGGCGCCGATCTGCGGCATTCCTGCCGACACCATTCGCGAGGTCGCGCGCCTCTATGCCAGCAGCCGGGCTTCGATGATCTTCTGGGGGATGGGGATTTCGCAGCATGTGCACGGTACCGACAATGTCCGCTGCCTCATTTCGCTGGCGCTGATCACCGGCCAGATCGCCCGCCCCGGGACTGGGTTGCATCCGCTGCGCGGGCAGAACAACGTGCAGGGGGCGTCCGACGCTGGCCTGATCCCGATGATGTTTCCCGACTACCGCCGAGTGGACGACGGCAGCGCCATCGAGCGCTTCGAGAAGTTGTGGAACGTGGCCCTGGACCATGAACCAGGCCTGACCGTGGTTGAGATCATGCACGCCGCCAGCCGCGGCGAGATCCGCGGCATGTACGTGATGGGCGAAAACCCGGCGATGTCGGATCCGGACCTGCGCCATGCGCGCGAAGCCCTGGCGTCTCTCGATCTGCTGGTCGTGCAGGACATCTTTCCCACTGAGACGGCCTGGCTTGCCGACGTGATTCTGCCGGCTTCGGCGTTTCCCGAGAAGAGTGGGACCTTCACCAATACCGACCGGATGGTGCAGCTGGCGCGCCAGGCGCTGGAGCCTCCGGGCCTCGCGCGCCAGGATCTCTGGATCATCAATCAGCTGGCCCGCCGGCTGGGCCTGGACTGGAACTATGAGCATCCCGCTGTGGTGTTCGAAGAGATGCGCAGCTGCATGGACTCGATCGCCGGCATCAGCTGGGACCGCATGGTCGCCCAGGGCAGCGTCACCTATCCCTGCACCGATGAAGACGATCCGGGGCAACCGGTGGTGTTCATGGACCGCTTTCCGACCCTGACCGGCAAGGCGAGCCTGGTGCCGGCCGGCCTTATCCCGGCGGACGAGCAGCCGGATTCCACGTACCCCTACGTCCTGGTCACCGGGCGGCAACTGGAGCACTGGCACACCGGGGCAATGACCCGGCGCTCGTATGTCCTTGACGCCATCGAACCGGAGGCCACGGCGGCGATGCACGGCGACGAACTGGCCCGGCTCGGCCTGCAGCCCGGCGAGCTGGTGAAAGTCGCCTCGCGCAGGGGCGAGATCCGGCTGAAAGTGCGCGCCGATGACGGCATTGCCCGGGGCAGCGTCTTCATACCGTTTGCCTACGCCGAAGCAGCGGCCAACCAGCTGACCAATCCGGTGCTGGATCCGTACGGCAAGATACCCGAGTTCAAGTATTGCGCCGTGCAGGTGACGCCGCTGGCGGCGGTGACCGGATAGCGAAGCGGGGCCGGGGCAGCGTCTGGGACATCGGACGGAACCACTAGAATAGGTCCCCGTTGTCGAGAATTTCCCGAGGTTCCTCATGAGTGGTTATCCCGTCAGCCAGCCGTTTCACCTGGCATTCCCGGTACACGATCTAGCGGCTGCCCGCGGCTTCTACGGCGGCCTGCTCGGCTGCCCGGAAGGGCGCAGCTCCAGCGACTGGGTCGACTTCGACCTGTTCGGCCACCAGATCGTCGCGCACCTCGCGCCGGATGAGGT
>JACCRJ010000143.1 GCA_013813615.1 Lautropia sp.
GTGCTTCCCTGGCCCAGGCATGAGCGTCCGGTGCAAGGCGGCGCATGCCGGCAGCTGCTACCTGCGACCAGGCGAAGCGGCGATCCGCTGCGGAAAGCGCCGAGCCCGCCAGGCGCAATTGCGCCGCAGCCGCCTCCGGATCGCTGCGCGCAAGACGGGTGAGGGCGATCAGCAGAAGCTCCGGCGGCTGCGGGGACTTGAGCGCAAGTTCCGGCCGCCGCAGTGCCTGCTCGAGCCCCTTCTGATTCAACGCCGACCCGAGCAGGGCGGCGGTGAAGCGGATGTCGGCCGGCGCATTAGCCTCCAGCGCAAACAGCAGGCGCTCGCGGATTTCCGCCTGCGTCAGCACGCCGGCTGCGGCGGCTGATGCGAACAGGTCCGCGCAGGCGCGGTTGAGGGCCACCGGGCGCATCAGCAGGGCATGCATGTCCTTGCGGGCCTTGGCAGCCAGGCGCTGGCCCGGCGCAAGCCGCGACAGGTGGGACAACTGCGCGTAGCAGTCAGGAGAGCTCTCGTCGCGCAGTTGCCATTGCGGATACTGCTCGTCGAAAGTCTGCCAGTCCGCCCGCCGCCCCAACGCCAGCAGCCAGTCGCGCCGCAGAAGGTCCGCTGCGAGGCTGCCCGCGTGCCGCGTCAGGAAGGCGCGGGTGGGGCCGTCGGCCTCGCCGGTCAGCGCTTCCAGTCGCTTCGCGCCCAGCAGGATCCGCAGTCGCCAGTAATCGACATAGCTGTAAAGGGCATGGTCGCGCGGAATTGCCAGGATCGACTGCTCATAGTGCTCCAGGTCGTTCGCAAGCATGGCCTTGCGGGCCGCGATGAAGGCCTCGTCGACGGCGGTGGCCGTGGACGGCACCACGACCGGCGCGGCATCTCCCGGGGCAGCTTCGCTAGCGGCGCCCGGCTCTTCGGCCGCATCGGGGCCGGCCGCCCGCGCAGGCATGTTGGCGCCCGCGAGTGCCGTGACGACCGGCGCCTTCTGCGCCTGCGCCTGCACTACCGCGGGGGAGACCGCCAGAATCAGGGTGAGCAGGGCGGCGTTGACGACCATTGCGGTACTGCCTGCCGTGATCGCTGCCGTGATTGAACGGAACTGGGAGCCTAGAATGATGTTCATATGGACGAATCCTGCGAATCGAGGATACCACGGGCCCAGTTGCGCAAGCTGATGCTCGCGCGCCGCGCGGAGCTTAAAGGGGAAACCCGCACTCGACATGACCGGGCGATTGCCCGCAATCTGCAGGAGGTCTTGCCGGTGCGCCAGGCGCGGGTACTGGCCCTCTACTGGCCGATCAAGGGCGAGCCTGACCTGAGGCCGCTGGCCGCCGGTTGGCGCGCGCAGGGAAAGATCCTGGCGTTGCCGGTCATGGTCAGCCGTGACGCCGGGCTGACCTTCTGTGTCTGGGCGGAGGATGTTCATCTGGAGATGGGCCCTTTTGGCATTCCCATTCCGCCGGACCGCACGCCGGTGGCGCCGGACTGCCTGGTGATTCCGTGCCTGGGCTTCAACGTCGTCGACGGCAAGCCGTGGCGGCTTGGTTACGGCGCCGGCTACTACGACCGCACGCTGGCGCAACGACCGGTCCCGGCGGTGGGCATCGCCTACGAGGAAGGCCTCACCGATCAGTTCGAGCCCAACGCCATGGATGCGCCTCTGTCGGTGCTGGTGACGCCGTCTCGCGTCATCGCTTCCATCGCTTCGCCCTGATTGAACCGCTTCACCCAGTCGACGAACTGCGCTGCCGGCATCGCACGCGCATAGAGGAAGCCCTGCACGCGGTCGCAGCCGAAGTCGCGCAGCATGTGCACGGCGGCGGGGTCGTCGACCCCTTCGGCCAGCGCCCGCAGCTTGAACGCATGCGAGAGGTCGATCAGCGCCTTGACGATCTGCTGGTCGCCCCGGTCGTTCGCGAGGTTCTGGATGAACACGCGGTCGATCTTCAGTTCGTGCACCGGGAACTGGCGCAGGTACGCGAACGAGGAATAGCCGGTGCCGAAATCGTCGATCGACAGCTCGCAGCCGATGTTGCGCAGTGCGCGCATGCATTCGATGATGGCGGTCTCGTTGCGCACCATCGCATCTTCAGTCAGCTCGAACAGCAGCGTATCCGGTGACAGCCCCCAGGTCTCGCACGCTTGTGCAACCTGCGAGGCGAAGCCGGGATCGTTGGCGGTATTGGCGGAGAGGTTCACGCCGATGCGCAGGTCCAGTCCCTGAGCCTGCCAGGAAATCTGCTGGCGCAGGACCGTGTTGATGACGAACTGCGTCAACTGGCCGATCATGCCGCGGTTGTCGCAGATCGAGGCAATCATCGCCGGCGACACCTGCAGCGGGTGCTCGCGCGGCCAGCGGATCAGCGCCTCGGCCGCGATGCACTGGTTGGTCGCTAGGTCGATCTGCGGCTGGAAATGAACTTCCAGTTCGTTGGAATAGAGGTTGCGCCGCAAGGCACGCTCGATCTCCGCCAGGCGCGCCGCATTGTCAACCGCGTCGACCTGGCGGATGTCCAGCCGGTCCTCGTGTTCCGCGGCAAACGACCTGCCGTCCCAGGCGCCTTGCAGGAGTCCGCCCATGCCGACCGAGTCGCTGGTGCTCCAGGCGCCGCCGATGACCGGCTGCAACTGCGCCGACACCGTGGCGCCGTTGGGCATCTCGATGACGACCGGCGGATAGAGCGTCTCGCGAAAGCCGGTAGCGAACGCGCGGGCGACGCCCTCGTTCGCGACGTCGGCCAGCAGGATCCACATTTCGTCGTGCGACGGCACCGCATATCGGTCTTCCGGACGCAGCCGTTGCTCGACGCGATGCGTCACCGCATTCAGCACCAGGTTGGCCTGCGGGTCCCGCACCAGCGCCTGCAGGTGATCGGACCGGTTGAGCCTGACCGCAAGCAGCAGCGGCCGGCCGGCGAACTTGCGGGCAAGCAGTTGTTGTCCGAACGCCAGCAATTCGTTCGGCGTGAGGCGGCTTTTCGGTGTCGATTCCATCAGGCGATGATTCCTTCTTGCTTCGCGATCTCGTCCAGGTAGTAGTCGCGCAGCTTGAAGCCGAACGCGCCGGCCGGCAGGCCGCGGGTGATGCGCAGCATCTTGGTGCCCTTCTCCTTGCCTTCCTGCAGCAGGTCGC
>JACCRJ010000148.1 GCA_013813615.1 Lautropia sp.
GCCTACGAGCATAAGCTGACCCTGCTGATGTGGGCAGCGGGACAAGGACACAGCGGCGCCATCCGACTGCTGCTGGATCGCGATGCCAGAACAGACCTGTTGGACGATCGGGGCATGACCGCCAGCGACATCGCCCGCGGAGCCGGTCATGGTGACGTGGCGGAGGCGGCAGGCCTGCGTTGAAGCTCCAAGCGCAGGGGGTACCATGGCAGCCAATGCGCGCTCGGGGGGCACCCCACCTTGCGGACCGCCCGCCACTTCACTAACTGACTTTTTTCCATGGCAACCATACGATGCGATGACCTGGTCGAGTCGATCGCGGCAGGCCTGCAGTTCATCAGCTACTACCATCCCGAAGATTACATCCGGCACCTGGCGCATGCCTACGAGGTCGAGCAGAGTCCCGCTGCGCGTGACGCAATTGCACAGATACTGACCAACTCGAGGATGTGCGCAGAGGGCAAGCGGCCGCTCTGCCAGGATACCGGCATCGTCAACGTCTTCCTGAAGATCGGCATGGACGTGCGCTGGTCCGGTTTCACCGGGTCGCTGGAGGATGCGATCAACGAGGGGGTTCGGCGGGGCTACCTGAACCCCGACAACCTGCTGCGCGCCTCCATCGTCGCCGACCCGCAGTTCGAACGCCGCAACACCCGCGACAATACGCCGGCCGTGGTGAACGTGCAGCTGGTGCCCGGGGACAAGGTCGACGTGCGGCTGGCCGCCAAGGGCGGCGGTTCCGAGAACAAGTCGAAGCTGGTCATGCTGAATCCTTCGGATTCGGTGGTCGACTGGGTGCTGAAGACGGTGCCGACGATGGGCGCCGGCTGGTGCCCGCCGGGAATGCTGGGGATCGGCATCGGCGGCACGGCCGAGAAGGCAGTGCTGATGGCCAAGGAGTCCCTGATGGACCCGATCGACATGAGCGAGCTGCTGGCACGCGGCCCGAATGACAGGCTGGAGGCGCTGCGCCTGGAGCTGTACCGCAAGGTCAACGCGCTGGGCATCGGTGCGCAGGGACTGGGCGGCCTCACCACCGTCCTGGACGTCAAGATCATGACCTATCCGACGCATGCGGCCAGCAAGCCGGTGGCGATGATTCCCAACTGCGCCGCCACCCGACACGCGCATTTCGTGCTCGACGGCAGCGGCCCGGCCTACTGCGAGCCGCCGTCGCTCGACGCCTGGCCGGACGTCATCTGGGCACCGGACGCCCGCACCTCGCTCGAGGTCGACCTCGACCGCCTGACCGCCGAAGAAGTCGCCGCCTGGAAACCCGGCCAGACGCTGCTCCTGTCGGGCAAGCTGCTGACCGGGCGGGACGCGGCCCACAAGCGCATCGAGGACATGCTGGCGCGCGGGGAGGAACTGCCGGTCGACTTCAGGGGCCGGGTGATCTACTACGTCGGCCCGGTCGACCCCGTGCGCGACGAGGCCGTCGGCCCCGCCGGCCCGACCACCGCCACCCGGATGGACAAGTTCACCGGGATGATGCTCGAGCAGACCGGGCTCCTGGCGATGGTCGGCAAGGCCGAGCGCGGCCCCGCGGCCATCGAAGCGATCCGCAGGCACAAGGCAGCCTACCTGATGGCCGTCGGCGGTGCCGCCTACCTGGTCTCGAAGGCGATCCGCAAGTCTCGGGTCGCTGGCTTCGCCGACCTCGGCATGGAGGCGATCTACGAGTTCGAAGTCAAGGACATGCCGGTCACGGTGGCGGTCGACGCTCAAGGCACGTCGGTGCATGAAACCGGACCCAGGCAATGGCAGGCGCGTATAGCCGCGATCCCGGTTACGATCGCCTGAGGCCGCGGCGAAGCATTCCATGACCGAACCGCGCCCCGCGCGCCGCGGGGGCCGGGCCGAATCCCAGGAGTCCGACGCTGCGCCCGATGACAAACGACGGATGATCCTGCAGACGGTCCTGAACGTGGTGCTGGGAATGAGCACCGTCCTGCTCGCCTTGATCCTGTGGTCTATCAAGCGCCATCGCGACCCGATCCTGAAGATCGAGAATCCGGGTCCGCTGACCGGACTGCTACCCTCGCTGGCCGGGCTGACCCACGGCCGGGTCATCGCCGGCAATTCGGTGGAAGTCCTCGAGAACGGCGCCTTCTTCGACGCGATGTTCGAGGACATGCGGCGGGCCCGATCCTCGGTGCACTTCGAGACGTTCCTGTGGAAGGACGGGGTGCTCGGGCAGCGGCTGGTCGACGCGCTCCTCGAACGGCGGCGTGCAGGGCTCGAGGTGCGGGTGCTGGTCGATGCCGACGGTGGCAAGGAGATGGGCGAGCAGGCGCAGCGCCGGCTGCGCGAGGGTGGTTGCAAGTTCGCGCTGTACCACCGCAAGCAGCTACGCGACATCGGCAAGATCAATCGCCGCGATCACCGCAAGCTGCTGATCCTCGACGGCCGCATCGGCTACGCCGGCGGGCATTGCATCGTCGACCTCTGGCTTGGCGATGCCCGCAACGACAAAGAGGTCCGCGACGTCGGCGTCCGGGTGCAGGGACCGGTGGTCCACGACCTGCAATCGGCGTTCAGCGAGAACTGGGTCGACGAGACCGGCGAGCTGTTCCTCGGCAAACACGTCTTTCCCGAGCTCGAGCCGGCGGGCAAGGTGGCCGTGCACGTCGCGCGCGTCAAGCCCGAAGGCTCGCCGCCGAGCGTCAAGGTCCTCCACCACCTGGTGCTGTGCCTGGCCCGCAAGCGGCTCTGGATCCAGAATCCGTATTTTTTGCCGGATAACGATGCGATCGAGGCGCTGGTGCAGGCGGCCGGCCGAGGCGTCGACGTGCGGGTGATGGTGCCATCGGCGGAAGCCTCCGACTTCCCGTCAGTTCAGCATGCGGCGCATCGCAACTTCGAGACCCTGCTGGCCGGCGGCGTGCGGATCTTCGAATACCAGAAGACGCTGCTCCACCAGAAGATGATGACGATCGATGGCGTATGGTCCGCCATCGGTTCGGCCAATTTCGACGACCGGTCCTTCGAGATCAACGATGAGATCACGCTGGGCT
>JACCRJ010000167.1 GCA_013813615.1 Lautropia sp.
AATTGCGAGTTCACTGCCACGTCGCCGCTGGCGAGATGGGCCAGTTCATGTGCGATCACGCCCTGCAGCTCATCCCGGTTCAGCCGCTCGATCGCGCCACGGGTAATGATCACCGCGGCATCTTCCCGTTTCAGGCCGAGCGCCAGCGCGTTGATGGAGGACTCGTGCTCCATCACGTGCAGGCGCGGAATCGGCTGTTGGGCGGCGAGCGACACTTCCCCCAGGACGTTGATAACCCGCCGCTCGAGGAGAGAGAGCGCAGCGGCCCCGCCATGAAGCACGCGCGCACGCAGCCGCTCGGCGATCGTCGACGAATCCTCCGCCAGCCGGTGTCGCTCCAGCAGCGTGCCGCCGAGGATCAGGCCGCCAGTGGCGAGCGTGTTGACCAGCAGGAAGCCCAGCGGCAGTGGGGCCTGCGCGAACAGCAGGCGCCAGGCCAGCACGGCCGCGACGTTGAAAACCAGCACCACCCCCACAACCGCGAAGCTGTAGGCAATCCAGAGACGTCGGGTGGTGCGGTCGGCGTCTAGCTGGTAGCGGCTGAAATCCACGTCACGAAAGATGGACCATCGCCGGCGCGCGTTCGCCGGCTCTGGTGGTGCAGCGCAATTGCCCTGCGACCGTGAAACCACATGCGGTGGCCACCAACGAATCAGGGAACTGCCCGATCGCGTCGTTGTGTGAAGTGACCGCGTCGTTGAACGCCTGGCGCGAGAAGCCGATGCGGTTCTCGGTGGAGGTCAGTTCTTCGCTCAACTGCATGATGGTCCGGTCGGCCTTGAGCTCCGGGTAGGCCTCGACCACCAGCCTGAGCTTGGCGAGCGCGGCGTTCAATCCGGCTTCCGCTCGATCCAGCGACTCCAGCAGTTCCACCCGCCGCGCGCCGGCCGATCCCGCCATCGCTTCTCGTGCTTCGCTGGCCCTGAGCCGGGCTTCGGTCACGCCTTCGAGCGTGCGACGCTCGTGCCGCAGGTAGCCGCGCGCCGTGCTGACCAGATTGGGAATGAGATCGTGGCGACGCTTGAGCTGCACGTCGATCTGCGCGTAGGCGTTGCTCATCCGGTTGCGACTGCGCACCAGGCGGTTGAAAACCGACACCGACCAGCCGGCAGCGAGGGCCGTCAGAAAGATGAGCGCGATCAGGCCGTTCGACACCAGGAATCTCCGCGAGACGATGGGAGATAGGTTAGTGCGAAACGCCGGGAGCAAGGGTCCCGTCCGTCAGCCCGGCAAGTCACTGATCGCAGGGCGCGGCAGGCGCCGGCGCAGCCGCTCCATCCGCCGCCTGCCAGCAACCGCCGGTACGCCGGCTTGGAGCGACCCGGGGCGGCGGTCCCCGCAGGGGCGGGCGAGGTCCCGAGCGTTCAGCGCTTCTTGTCGGTGCCGAGGATCTGCGCGAGTTCTTCGTCGGTGACGTATTCGAAAAGCGTGACCACCCGCGTCACGCCGGATACCTGTGACGCAATGGTTGCAGCGCGTTCGCCTTCGTTATGGGTGACCAGGCCCATCAGGTAGACGGTGGATCTCTCGGTGGTCACCTTCACTGCGTTCGACGAGAGGTCGCGCTCGCGCACCAGGCCGGCCTTGACCCGCGCGGTAAGGCTGGTGTCCTTGGTGCGCGTGGCGAAGTCCGCAGGACCCACGATCTCGACTTCGTTGTAGATGTCGCGGACGTTCGGCACGCGCGAGCGGATCAGGTCTTCCGCAAGCTGTCGCGTCTGCGCGGTATCCGCCTGTCCGCTCAACAGCACTCGCCGGTTGAAGCTGGTGATGGAGATGGAGCCCTTGCCTTGGTTGTTGATCTCCTGGTTGACCTCCCGCAGTCCACGCAGCTCGATCGCCTGGTCCTCCGTCTGTGCACCGAGAGACCGCCGATCCAGCACGGCCATCGTGCCGACGGCAGCGCCGGTGACGGCAAGACCGAAGCATCCGGCAAGTCCAAGCGTGGAGACGACGAGTGCCGACAGGAGAAGGCGCCGGCCGGCGGATGCGGTAGAATCGGTCATGTGGGAACTCCCTGGGCTTCTGCTTCCTCGGGGAAGCTGATTTGTGCCGCATTATAAGGAGTCCTGCACCAGCGCAGGCGTCAGAAGGCTGCCTTGATCCAATCGGGCGTGCCGGCCTCGAAGGCGATGACATCGAAACGGCAGGCGGGCCACTGCCGCTGGTCGAAGTGCTGGAGCAGGAAGAGGTTGGCTGCCCGCTGCAGTCGCAAACGCTTGCGGTGATCGACACTGGCGGCTGCGCCGCCGAAAGTGCGGGAGGCGCGCGACCTGACTTCGACGAAGACCAGTGCTGCGTCGTCGCGCATCACCAGGTCGATCTCGCCCGCCTTGTAGCGCACGTTGGCCGCGACGAATTCGAGGCCCGCGCTTTCGAGCAGGTGGCGCGCCGCAAGCTCCGCATCCGATCCCGCCTGCTGTGCCGCAGTCGGCACCGCGGCAGGTACGCGGCTCACCGCAGGCGCATGGCTCACCGCAGGCGCATGGCTCACCGCAGGCGCATGCTCAGAACGGCGACGGCAGCCCGTCACGATATTCCGCGAGGAACGGCTGTCGCTCGATCTGCGGATGGCTGCCGTCGTAACGGAGCCTGCCGGTAAGCCCGTCGATTTCGAACGAGGGCCGACCCGAGAACATGGCGCGCGCGATCCTGAAGGCATCGACGCCGAGCGCATAGAGACGCTGCATCTCGAGGGAGAATTCCGGCGGCGCCTGTTCGTAGCCCAATGCGGCGGCATAGTTGGGCTGGATGACCGCAGGCATCTCCACCAGCCGCACGCCGTCGAGTTCCGGCGCCCTGGCGATGGAGCCCGGACCGCCGACCGACAGCAGCGACGTGCCATAGACCGGCAGGGTGCGGCCGATGATGGTCCTTACAGGACGGGCGAGATCAGAGCCCATCGAAAGAAAGTAGAGATCCCCCCTCTCGCGCTTCGCAGCCGTGCGGAACTTGTAGAGCGCCCTTTCCTCCAGCTCCAGCGGCGCCTCCGCTTCGCCACCCAGGCTGCGCCAGCGTTCCAGGAACGCGCCGGCGCCGCGCCGGCCCAATGGGGTGGCAGCGGTGACGATGATTGCGGCAGGCAGTCTGCCGGCCGACACCCGCCCGCGGATGTCCTGCATCGCGGCCGCGGCGACCTGAGACGCTTCCGTCTCGATGGCGAGCGTGAAGACGATGACGTTCCAGGGCAGCGCCGCGTCGCCGTCGGCCTGATTGAGGGCGATGGTGGTGATGGGTACGTCACCGAGTTCCAGCAGCGCGGTGGCACCGCCACGGGTGAGCGGCCCGAGAACCAGCGCGGTGCCTCTTTCCAGCATGCCGCGGTACGCGGCCGCCAGCACCGGAGCCGTCTCCTCGATCTCGTAGATGTCCACCGCCAGGCCGTTGCCGTCCCGGCGGTAGCTCGCTTCGATGCCGGCACGCACGGCCGCGCTGGCCCGGGCAAAGGGGCCCGCGGATTTCGGTAACAATAAGCCGACGCGGTCCACCGTCGCCACGGCAGACTGCGCATGCACGGCGTGAGGCGCCACCACAGCGGCAGCGCCGGCGGCGGTCATCATCCCGAACAGAAATTCTCGACGCTGCTTCATGCACCCATCCCCGAGCGCCGGAACGACCCCAGCCGCAGAGCCACGGCCAGCCGACGGGTCCGTGAGCTTGTCCACTGCATTATATGTAGTGGCAACGCCGATCGGTAACCTGGAAGATCTAGGCGTGCGGGCTGCGCGGATACTGCGCTCGGTTGCGCTAATCGCCGCCGAAGACACACGCACCAGCCGGCCGTTGCTGCAAAGCATAGGCGCCGGTGCGCGCTGCATCGCGCTGCATGCCCACAACGAGGCACAGGTGGCCGGCGATGTCGTCGCGCGCATTCGTGGCGGCGAGGCGGTTGCGCTCATCACCGATGCCGGCACGCCGGGCATCAGCGACCCCGGTGCGAGACTGGTGGCGGCAGCGCATGCGGCCGGCGTGAGGGTGGTGCCGATCCCGGGGGCGAGTGCGGCGACTGTGCTGGTCAGCGCCGCCGGGCTGCCGCATGGGCGCTTCCTGTTCGAAGGCTTCCTGCCGTCGCGGCCCCGCCACCGCCGTGAGCGCCTGAAGGTCCTGGCCGGGCTGCCCTCCGCGTTCCTGCTGTTCGAGGCGCCGCATCGCATCGAGGAGACGGCCGCCGACCTGGCCGCGATACTGGAGCCGCAGCGCGACGTGGTGCTGGGTCGGGAGCTGACCAAGCAGTTCGAGCAGATCGTCCGGATCAACGCCGCCGACCTGCCGAAGTGGCTCGCGCAGGATGCCAATCACCGCCGCGGCGAATTCGCGCTCCTGGTGTTCGCGCCGGCCGCCGCCAACAACGACGATGCGGCCGCGTCGGCGGACCGGCAGCTGTCCGAGACCGGGCTGCGTGCACTGGCCGTGCTATCGGAGACCTTGCCGCCCAGGCAGGCTGCGCGCCTCGCATCGCGCATCAGCGGCGATGCCGCCGACGACCTCTACCGGCGCGCCGTCACCAACCGCGCGGCCCGGCGCTCGGCGGAGCATCCTGGCGACATCGACGACATCGAGGACAACGAGGAGGGCGGCGACACCGGCCGCGCAATCGGCGAAGGCGAGCCCAATACGGGCAAAGGCCCGCCGGGAACCACCGAAGCGGGCTAGGAGCCTGTCGGGGTTGGGCAAGGGGGCGCGCGGTGGAAGGCAGGGATGAGATGCAAGGC
>JACCRJ010000396.1 GCA_013813615.1 Lautropia sp.
AGCCGAAGCCGCCGACCAGGACGGTAGCGCCATCGTGGATGCCTGCCACCGCGGCCTGCACGTCCGGCACGATTTTGTCGATCATTTTATTGACCTGTCTGGGCCAGGCGCATCGATTGAGCCGGCAGTCGGTCATTACAACGGCGGCGGTTGCCCCTGTCAAATCGTCGACTTGCGCCTCACCGCACCATTGCGACTCCCGTCCCTCCCCGAATGTCAGCCGAGTCCCGCCTGCGCCCTGAAGGTTGGAGCAGCGCCTGGGAGCCTGCCGGGCTCCTTGGACCCTGTCGGGCTCCTAGTCGTCCACCGTGGCGCCGAGCTTGACGGCGCCGAGCGCCCGCACGTCCGCCCTCAGCCACCAGAGCAGCAACAGGCCCGGCAGCGCGGTCACCACGGTCAGCATGAAGAAGCTGGGCCAGCCGAAGCTTTCCACCATGACGCCGGAAGCCGGCCCGACGTATACCCGCCCCACCGCGGCCAGTGCGGACAGCAGCGCATACTGCGCCGCCGAGTAGCGCATGTCGGTGAGCGCCATCAGGAACGCGACGAAGGCCGCCGTGCCGAGCCCGCCGCAAAGGTTCTCGACACCGATCGCCGCAGCCATCAGGGCGTAGCTCTTCGGCAGCACCGCCAGCAGCCAGTATCCGAAGTTCGACACTGCCTGCAGGATGCCGAAGAGCATCAATGCGTTGTAGAGCGGCCGATTCGAGAGCCATGCGCCACCCGCCAGCGCACCGATGATCGTGGCCACCAGGCCAAGTCCCTTGTTGATGGCGCCCACTTCGGTCTGGGTGAAGCCAACGCCGCGCAGCAGGAACGACGTGGTCAGGCTGCCGGCAAACGCATCGCCCAGCTTGTAAAGCACGATCAGCAGTAACAGCAGCAGTGCATGCCTGCGGGAAAAGAAGGCATCCCACGGCGCAAGGAACGACGGGAAGCCGATCCGGCGCGCGGCCACGATGGCAGCGACGCCGGTGGTCACCATGATCGCCGTTTCGATTGCGAGCCTGCCGAAGCGGGACACGCCGTCAAGCGGCAGCCACTGCACCAGTTGCGACAGCCCGAACCAGACGGCGGCACCGACGGCGATCATCACCCCGAAGCCCAGCCACTCCGCCCGCGCCGAGCTGAGCAGCCGCTTTGCGTCCGGCACCCGCGGGCAGACGAGCGTGCTCGCCGCCAGCAGCAGCATCAGCCCGCCCATCAGCCGGTAAGTGTCCGGCCAGCCAAGCCACTGGTCGGCGATGATCAGGGCGCCGCCGCCGGAGACGAGCATCGCCAGCCGGTAGCCGAGGACGGAGACGGCCGCGCCGGCGCCGCGTTCCTCGGTGCCCAGAAGGTCCGCCCGATAGGCATCGAAGACGACATCCTGGGAGGCCGACAGGAACGCGATCGCCACCGCCAGGGCAGCGATGGCGTCGATCGAGGACGTCGGGTCGAAGCGGGCCATCAGGAAGCAGGTGATCGCGAGCAGCACCTGGAAGGTGAAGATCCATGCGCGGCGCCGACCCAGCCAGCGGGGCTCGAACCGGTCCAGCAGCGGCGCCCAGACGAACTTGAAGGTGTAGGGCAGGCCGACCAGCGCAAAATAGCCGATGGTCTTGATACTGATGCCCTCCACCGTCAGCCAGGCCTGCAAAGCTCCGGCGGTCAATGCGAGCGGCAGGCCGCTCGAGAATCCGAGCAGCAACATCGCGGCGATGCGCCCGGAGGCGAATACCTGGCCATAGGTCCGCCAGAAACCTGCGCGACCGCCCGCTGCCGGCGCGCCCGTCACCGCGGTGACCGATACGGGATTCACACTTGCTGCAGAATTCGGAGCTGTCATCGCGCGCAGTTTACAGCGCGCCCCGCGCGGATTCCCGAGCATGCTGACGTACGGCAGACGCACGCCGAACAGGACGGGTACGATAGCCACCATGAATTCACCGATCTCCGGGGCGTGCCCCCGCTGGACCAACCCGGGGCCGACCGCGACGCCGCTCCGGACGCCGACGCTGCGAGCGGCGGTAAAGCAGCCTGTAAAGGGGCCGGTCGAGGGGCCGGTCGAGAGGCCGGTCGAGGGGGCGGTAAGGGCGGCGGTGCCAGGGTCGGCGAGCAGGCGCGCGGGTCTTGGCCTGGGGCGGCGCCTGGCGCTGGCCCTGCTTGCGCTGACGCTGGCCGTGCCGGGCGCCGTCGGCGCCAAAGGCCCGGCGCAGGAGTCGGACGGCATCGACGTCGGTCGCAAGAGCCGCGCCGTAGGCCTGGCGTCTGCAGCCGAAGTGGAGCAGTCGGCAACCCTGCAGTACAACCAGCTGATCCGCCAGGCGGCGGCGCAGAACGCAGTGGGCTCGGCGAACCATCCGGAAGTGGTCCGCCTGCGCGGCATCGCCAGCCGGCTGGTCGAGCAGGCGCCCCGCTTCAACGAACGTGCGTCGAACTGGAAGTGGGAGGTCAACCTCATCGGCTCGCGGCAGATCAACGCGTTCTGCATGCCGGGCGGGAAGATCGCGTTCTACACCGGCATCCTGGAAACACTGAAGCTGACAGACGATGAGATCGCCATCGTCATGGGCCATGAAATGGCCCATGCGCTGCGCGAGCACGGCCGGGAGCGGGTCGGTAAGATGCGGATTGCGCAGGTCGGCACGGTGATCGCCGCCATCGGCGGCGCGCTGCTCGGGTTCGGCGACCTCGGCGGCCAGGTCGCCTCAGGCGCGGCGCAGCTGACCATGCTGAAGTACGGCCGTGACGACGAAACCGAAGCCGACCTCGTGGGGCTGGATCTGGCGGCGCGAGCCGGATTCGACCCGCGCGCCGGCATCGTCGTCTGGCAGAAGATGGCGGCGATCGGAAAGGGCCAGCCGCCGCAGTGGATGTCCAGCCATCCGTCCCACGGCAGCCGCATCAGCGAGATCACCGGCAGCCTGGATCGTGCCATGCCGCTGTACGCGAAAGCCCGCGGCGTCTCTCTCAGCGACATCGGGCCGTACCGGTCGAACGCCGGCAAGCCGGTGCCCTGGCCGGTCACGACCGCGCGCCGCTAGAACCGGAGGTTTCCTTGAACGGCGCCGACATCCTCTGCGACACCCTGCTTGCCAACGGCATCGACACCTGCTTCGCAAATCCGGGAACCTCGGAAATGCATTTCGTAGCGGCCCTGGACCGCAAGCCGGACCTGCGCTGCATCCTCGGGCTCTCGGAGGGCGTCGTCACCGGCGCCGCCGACGGCTACGCGCGGATGGCCGAGAAGCCGGCGGCCACGCTCCTGCATCTCGGCCCCGGCCTCGCCAACGGACTTGCCAACATCCACAACGCACGGCGCGCCAACACGCCGATGCTCAACATCGTCGGCGACCACGCCAGCTACCACCTGGTGCACGATGCGCCGCTGACCACCGACATCGAAAGCCTCGCCCGGCCCATGTCACACTGGGTGCGGCGGGTCGCCAATGCCGCTGACGTGGGCCGCGCGACAGCCGAAGCGGTGTCGGTGGCGATGACCCCGCCCGGCCAGATCGCCACCCTGATCCTGCCGGCCGATGCAGCCTGGAACGAAGCCGAGCAAGCGCCCATCCGCGCGGAGCGGCTGCCGGCCTGGCGCCCCGGCGAAGCGAAGATCAGGCAAGCCGCCGACGCCATCCGGCGCGGCATGCAGTCCGGCAGCGACACGGTGATCCTGATGTCAGGCGCCGCGCTCCGCGGCGAGGCCCTGCTCACCGCCGGGCGGATCGCGCAGGCGACCGGCGCCCGGATCATGGCCCAGCAATCCAACGCGCGGGTCGAGCGTGGCGCCGGTCGCGTGATGATCGACCGCGTGCCCTATGCAGTCGACCGGGCCCTCGCCTGCTTCGCCCGGACGGCGCAGGTGGTCCTGGTCGGCGCCAAGTCGCCGGTCGCCTTCTTTGCCTATCCCGGCAAACCCTCCAGCATGCTGCCCGAGCAGTGCCGGGTGGTGGAGATGGCCGGCCCCGGCGACGACCTGTCCAGCGCCTTGAGCGGCCTCGCGGACCTTCTCGGCGTCCGCGACAGGGTTGCGCCGGCAGTGGGTGAACGCTGCGCGCCGGACCTGCCGGGCGGCGCGTTGACCACCGCAACCATCGCGCAAGCAGTGGCGGTGCTCAGCCCCGAGGGTGCCATTCTTTGCGACGAATCGGTCAGTTCCGGGCGCGAGTTCTTCCCGGCCAGCTACGGCGCGGCGCCGCACGACTTTCTGCAGCTGACCGGCGGGGCCATAGGGCTGGGGCTCCCGCTCGCAACCGGCGCGGCGGTTGCCTGCCCGCGCCGCAAGGTGATCGCCCTGCAAGCCGACGGCAGCGCCATGTATACCGTGCAGGCGCTGTGGACCCAGGCGCGCGAGGCACTCGACGTCGTGACGGTCATCTACTCGAACCGCCGCTACAACATCCTGCACAACGAGTTGAAGATGGTCGGTGCCGGCGCGCCGGGACACAACGCCCGGCGGATGCTCGACCTGATCGACCCGGCGCTCGACTGGGTCCACCTGGCGATGGGATTGGGCGTAGAAGCCGCGCGGGCGAACGATGCAACGCAGTTCAACGACCTGCTGCGGGCAGCGGTTGCAAGCCGCGGGCCGTTTCTGATCGAGGCACTGATCTGACGGGAGTCCGGCGCAGGAGCGGGGCAGGGGCGGATCCGCAAGGCGGACGCCTTGGGGTAGCAGCACTACAGCGGCAGCAGCAGTGGGCAGGACCAGACCATGAGAGGAGAAAACCATGAGCGGCAACACGATCGACCTGGTCGCCCAGGACGGACATCATTTCAGCGCCTATAAAGTCATACCCGACGGCAAACCCCGGGGTGCCGTGATCGTCGGCCCCGAGATCTTCGGCGTCAACAGCCACATCCGCTCAGTGGCCGACGGCTTTGCGGCTGACGGCTATGTGGCGATCGC